>JAUNVN010000040.1:0-2804 GCA_030537655.1 Bowdeniella nasicola
CCGGAAATGCCGATTGGGCAATTGCGATTCGCACCGCTGTGATCGCTGATGGAGCTGCCCACGTGCAAGCTGGCGCCGGGATTGTGAAAGACAGCATCGCCCAAACAGAACTCGAAGAGTCACGCACCAAAGCGGCCGCCGCACTGCAGGCCGTGGTGCGCGCTGAACATCTTGGACAGATCGCGGCACCATGACCTCCACCCTGACGCGCAAACGCGCCGCGCTGGCACTGTTAGCGGCGGGAGTTGCCGTGCTGGTGTGCGCGATTTCAGGATGGTTGCGCGCCGATGTCACCAGCGTGGCCGGAACGACCACCGCGGTGATCTCGGGGGCGAGTATCGCACCGCTGGCCACCGCGAGCAGTATCGTCATGACAATCAGTGCGTTTGCCTTAGGCTTCTCCCATCGGATTGGGAGCCGGTTGATCTGCTTACTGCACGCCCTTGCCGCTGGCGGGGCCGCCTGGACGATCGGCAGTCACATAGCGATGACGCCGGCGGCTATGACCCGCGAGTTCACCGACATTACTGCCGGAACCGGCCAAATTGCCGCCGTGACCACCCTCCCGAGTCTGTGGGTTGGCACGGTGGTGGCAATCGGGGCGGCGCTATTCGCACTGTATTGCGCCCTCACCTGTCACCGCTGGCCCCAAACGCGGGCGCGCTACGATGCTTCCACCCACCTGATTCCCACCGATTCGCGCATGCGTGCTATCGACGATTGGGACGCGCTTGGACGCGGCGAGGATCCCACGGCGAAACCCGGTAAGCTGCCCACTAGGAGGACACCATGAATGAAACATATACGCTGCCCCCGTCCGCACCGCACGCCAACCATGGGAAAACCACGGCGTCGTGGGTATTTACCATCGGAAGTGTGATCGGTGCGCTCATCATTGCGGTGGGGATCGCGATGTACCAGCCGGTCGCCCAGATCGCTGGCATTGGTGTGCTGGTCCTCGCAGCGCTCGCCGGACTTGGATTGCGAGCGGCCGGCAAAGGCCAGCCACGCGAAAAAACTGACGGTGCCTGGTATCGCTAGGACAATTCGTGTCGGTACTGCAAGACATTATTGCCGGTGTTCGTGAAGATACGGCACGCCGCGAAGCCAAGGTCAGTCTCGATGAACTGAAAGAACGTGCTGGACGCCAACCCAGTGCGATTAACGCCCTGGACCGCTTCCGCACGAATAGCTTCTCACTAATCGCAGAAGTCAAACGCCGATCACCCTCTAAGGGACAGCTCGCGTCAATCCCCGCCCCGGCTGCCCTGGCAAGCGCCTATGAAGCCGGCGGTGCGACCGCTGTGTCAGTCCTGACCGAAGAGCGGCGTTTTAGCGGCAGTTTGGCCGACCTCGCTCAGGTGCGCGCCGCGGTTGACATTCCGGTGCTGCGCAAGGATTTCATTGTCACGCCCTACCAGATTTGGGAAGCGCGCGCCTACGGGGCCGATATGGTGCTCCTCATTGTTGCGGCCCTTGACCAGGTGGTGCTCACCTCCCTGATTGAGCGTGTTCATTCCCTCGGGATGACCGCACTGGTTGAAGCGCACACGCGGGTGGAAGCTCTCCGCGCGGTCAGTGCCGGGGCACAGCTCATTGGTGTGAATGCCCGGAATTTGAAAACCCTGACCGTTGATCGTGCGACATTCGCTGATGTGAGTGAAGTGATTCCCTCCTCGGTAGTAAAAATCGCCGAATCGGGGGTGCGTGATGCGCGTGATGTACGCGATTATGTCCAACACGGTGCAAATGGGGTGCTGGTGGGTGAAGCCCTGGTTCGCCATGGCGATCCACAGCGCGCCGTACAAGAAATGGTGTCGATCTGTACCCACCCGTCCTCCAGTAGACGGTTCGACTAACGTAGGTGCATGGGAGAAAACACGATGAGTACTCACGAACGACCCGGACCGTACTTCGGCCAATTTGGTGGCCGATACGTGCCCGAAGCGCTCATCGCGGCGCTCGATGACCTGACCGCCGCGTGGGAGAAACTTCGCGATGATGCGGACTTCCACCGTGAATTGAGTGAGCTACACGCCACCTATGTCCACCGGCCCTCCGTCCTTACCGAAGTGCCACGCTTTGCGAAACACTGCGGTAACGCGCGCGTATTTTTAAAACGCGAAGATCTCAATCACACCGGCTCACACAAAATCAACAATGTGCTCGGACAGGCTCTGCTGACCAAAGCGATTGGAAAACGGCGAGTCATTGCGGAAACGGGGGCCGGTCAGCATGGCGTTGCGACCGCAACCGCAGCCGCTCTGCTCGGATTGGAATGCCGGGTGTATATGGGGCGCGAAGATATGCGTCGCCAAGCATTAAACGTTGCGCGGATGCGACTGTTAGGTACCGAAGTTGTTGGCGTTGATGCTGGCTCAGCAACCCTGAAAGATGCCATTAACGAAGCATTTCGTGACTGGGTCACCAACGTCGACCATACGAACTACATTTTCGGTACCGCCGCTGGCCCCCACCCGTTCCCGGCCATGGTGCGTGATTTACAGCGCGTGATCGGTGATGAAACGCGCACCCAAATCCGCGAAGTTACCGGCCAGCTGCCTGACTGCGTGGTTGCCTGTGTGGGGGGAGGATCCAACGCGATTGGAATATTCACCGCCTTCTTCGATGATCCCGACGTGGAACTTTTGGGGATTGAAGCTGGCGGATCTGGACTTGAAACCGGTGAACATGCCGCCTCGATCAACGGTGGGAGCCTGGGGGTGTTACACGGTGCAAAAATGTATCTGATGCAAGATGAAGACGGCCAAACCCTCCCGTCACATTCCATCTCCGCTGGCCTC
>JAUNVN010000040.1:2814-4368 GCA_030537655.1 Bowdeniella nasicola
GGGGTGGGGCCCGAACACGCCTACCTGCACGACATTGGCCGCGCCACCTACTGGCCGGTTACCGATGCTGAAGCAATGGATGCCTTCAAGCTTTTGTGCCGCACCGAAGGAATTATTCCCGCCATCGAATCGGCCCACGCCCTCGCCGGCGCGATGCGCTGGGGGCAGGCCAATTCCAATAGGCACACCGCCCCCATCATTGTTGTGAACCTGTCAGGCCGGGGTGATAAAGATGTTGAAACCGCAGCCACATGGTTCGACCTGATCAAGGAGGATGAGTGATGGCCAGCAGCTGTGCACCGGTAATTGCGAGCCAACTCGCAAAAGGAAACGCCCCACTGATTGGCTACCTCACGGTGGGATACCCCGACGTGGACACCACTGTCCGAGCCGGTAAGACCCTGATTGATGCGGGATTTTCGATCCTAGAGCTGGGCTTGCCCTACTCCGATCCGGGGATGGATGGCACCGTCATTCAGGCGACCGGCGCGGCCGCACTGGCCGCCGGTACCCGCACCTCCCACGTCTTCCAGGCGGTTGAACAACTCGCCGCCACGGGCGCACCGATCGTGGTGATGAGCTACTACAACCCGATCTTCCGCTATGGCGAACAGGAATTCGCTCGCGATTTAGCTAATGCTGGTGGCGCGGGCACCATCACTCCCGACCTGATTCCCGATGAGGCCGCCAGTTGGATTGCTGCGTGTGATCAATACGATCTCGATCGCATATTCCTGGTTGCCCCCTCATCAACGGACGCGCGGTTGCGCTCAACGGTGGCGGCCTGCCGCGGATTTGTGTACGCGGCCTCCACCATGGGCGTTACCGGCGAGCGGGCGGCGGTGGATACGACCGCGAAAACCCTTGTCGCACGCACCCGAGCAGCCGGCGCGCAGCACGTATGTGTTGGCCTTGGGGTTTCCACGGCCGCGCAGGCGCGTGAAATTGGAGCCTTCGCCGATGGCGTCATCGTCGGATCGGCTCTGCTGCGCGCCCTTGGTGATGGGGTGAGTCACCTCGCCCGACTGGGGGAAGAATTGGTCAGCGGCGCCCAGGGAGCACGCGCATGAGCCCAGTGAGCTGGGGACTGCCGAGTGCGATTCCCAGCCCGGGCCAGTCGGTGTGGTATCTTGGCCCACTGCCACTTCGTGCCTATGCGCTGTGCATCCTCGCCGGGATCGTCGTGGCCGCCACGATCTTTTACCGCCGCTATGAAGCCAAAGGCGGTCCGGGTGAAGCGGTGTGGGATCTGCTGCTGTGGATGGTGCCGTTTGGGATTATTGGCGGGCGACTCTACCACGTGATTTCCTCACCGGCCGCGTATTTTGGTGAGTACGGCGACCCCATCCGTGCCCTGTATATCTGGCAGGGAGGGCTTGGGATTTGGGGGGCGATTGCCCTCGGGGCGGTGGGGGCCTGGCTGGGAGCCCGACAGATGGGGCTGCGCCTTGCACCCCTGGCCGATGCGCTCGCCCCCGCACTGCTGGTCGCCCAGGCAATCGGACGGCTCGGCAACTGGTTTAACCAAGAACTTTTTGGTGCCCCCACCACGGT
>JAUNVN010000040.1:4378-10200 GCA_030537655.1 Bowdeniella nasicola
CAATCTTGGCTACCCACCCGGCACCCTTTTCCACCCCACATTCCTCTATGAGATGCTGTGGAACCTGGCAGCAGCGGCCGTGCTCGTGGTCGTTGCCAAGCGCTTACAGTTGCGCCACGGACGACAGTTTTGGCTCTACGTGATGCTCTACACAGCTGGGCGTGTGTGGATTGAAATGTTGCGGATCGATGCGGCTGAACATATCTTTGGGCTGCGACTAAATGTGTGGACATCACTGATCACCTTCGCGATCGCCACCGCACTGTTCATTCGCCTGGGCCGCAATCGCCAACGTCCCGACCCGATTTGGCTGCCGGGGCGAGGGCCAAATAGCGGAGGTGACGAGCATGAGGTCAGCGCCACCAACCATCCCGACGTTCACCAGGAGATCAGCGCTAGATGCGACGAGCAAAAATAGTTTGCACGATCGGTCCGGCCACCGAATCGCTCGCCCGTATCCACGACCTTGTGGATGCTGGCATGGATGTGGCTCGCATTAATCGATCGCACGGTTCTACCGCCGAACATGAGCAGGTCTACCAGCGCGTACGCCAGGTCGCAGCTGATTCGGGACGAGCAGTCGCCGTTCTCGTCGACCTGCAGGGACCGAAAATCCGCCTCGGCACTTTCGAGCGCGGACCGGTAATGCTCCACGAAGGCGCACTTTTTACCATCACCACCCGGCCGGTGGTTGGCACCGATAAGATCTGCTCGACCACCTTCGCGGGCCTGCCCGGTGATTGCCACCCGGGAGATCCGCTGCTCATTGATGATGGGAAAGTGGCCTTGCGGGTTTTACAGGTCACAGACACCGATGTGGTTGCGCGGGTGGAAGTTCCCGGAGAGGTCTCCAACCACAAAGGCATCAATCTGCCCGGGGTGGCGGTTTCGGTGCCGGCACTGTCGGATAAAGACGAAGACGATCTGCGGTGGGCGTTGCGCCTGGGCGCTGACTTTATCGCGCTGTCATTTGTGCGTTCCGCCAGCGATATCGAACCGGTGCACGCCATTATGGACGAGGTTGGCCGGCGGATCCCGGTGTTAGCGAAAATTGAAAAACCGCAGGCCGTTGACGATCTCACCGAAGTGGTGGCCGCATTCGATGGGATCATGGTGGCCCGTGGAGACCTCGGAGTTGAACTGCCGTTAGAAGGGGTACCGCTGGTACAAAAACGCGCAATTGAACTTGCTCGGCAGTTCGCCAAACCCGTCATCGTTGCCACCCAGGTGCTCGAATCGATGATGGCCAATCCACGTCCCACCCGGGCGGAGGCTTCTGACTGTGCGAATGCGATTCTCGATGGCGCCGACGCGGTGATGCTCTCCGGTGAAACCTCAGTGGGGGAGTATCCCATCGAAGCGGTGCGGACGATGGCACGGATTATCGAAAATACCGAAGTAAATGGGCTTGATCGCATCGCCCCGATGATCTCAGCGCCGCATACGCGCGGCGGCGTGATCACCAAAGCCGCCGCAGAGATCGCTGAGATGATTGACACAAAATATCTCGTGACCTTCACCCAGTCCGGCGATACAGCGCGACGAATGTCACGGCTGCGTTCCCCCATCCCGCTGCTGGCGTTTACCCCGCTGGAATCCACCCGTAATTCCCTTGCCCTCACTTGGGGGGTTTATACTTACCAAACCCCAAAGGTCACTCACACGGACGATATGGTTGAGCAGGTAGATTACTACCTGCAAGATTCCGGTTTGGCACGTGAAGGTGACCGCGTTGTTATCGTGGCGGGGATGCCTCCTGGCACTCCCGGTTCGACCAATTCGATTCGTGTGCATAAAATTGGTGAAGTGCAACGCGCCCAGCGCTGAATCGGTAGGAGGGATCCAACCGACCAGGTAGGCTATATGCAGCACACTGCTCCTGTGGTGGAATCGGTAGACACACTGCACTCAAAATGCAGCGCCGCAAGGCATGAGGGTTCGAGTCCCTCCGGGAGCACGATGAGCCCACCACCGGGGTGGGCATGCAGATAGGCCGAGATGACCGACAACGACGTACCAGAACTCGACATTGATGCGCAGGCGCACGCCGATGCGTCTGCAACCCCCTCCGGCTACCGAGTCGTGGTGGCCGAAGATGAACCGCTTATCCGCCTGGATATTTCCGAATGTCTATCGGAAGCTGGATACGAAGTGGTGGGTGAGGCAGCCAATGGCGCCGAAGCAATTGAACTTGTGACCGACCTGGAACCCGACGTGGTGGTTATGGACGTGAAAATGCCGGAAATGGACGGCATCACCGCGGCGGAAAAACTGATGGAAAGGCGGGCGTGCGCCATCGTTATGCTCACTGCCTTTTCCCAAAAAGATCTGGTTAAACGCGCCAGTGACGCCGGCGCAATGGCCTACGTGGTCAAACCCTTTAACCCGTCGGATCTCATCCCGGCAGTTGAAATTGCCGTGTCGCGTTTCCATGAAATCCGCACATTGGAAGCCGATATAGCCGATATGGCCGAGCGCTTCGAAACCCGAAAGCGGGTTGACCGAGCCAAAGGTCTATTGATGAGCAAAATGGGCTTGACCGAACCCGAATCCTTCCGGTGGATTCAAAAAACATCCATGGATCGGCGCCTGACGATGCGTGAAGTTGCCGACGCCGTCATTGAACAGCTCGGTGGTAGAGGCGACTAACCACCGGGATTAACCGCGCGGTTTGATCACCACGGTGAGGCGGCCCGAAGCGATAAGCTGCCCATCATGCCGCACATTGACTTCATAAAGTGCGCGCGAGGAGCGTTGATCAATACAGCGAGTGCGGGTTTCGACCTCGCCGCTGCGCACCGGAGCTAAATGGTGGATCCCAAGTGAGGATCCAATGGGAAGACTGTCAGGAAAATCGGTGAGAGCCGCTAACGAGGCGGCCGTTTCTACCAGGACGGCACTGGCCCCACCGTGGAGATAACCAAAGGGCTGGGTGTTGCCAACCACCGGCATCACCAAGACGGGATAGCCATCAATGGCAGTGGATGCGAGACGAATATTCAGGCGTGCGCCAAGCGCACCGAGCGGATTGTCCCCAAGGGCATCTAGGCTAGGAGATGTGAGCGACATGAAACGACTACTCCTCATTGATGGACATTCGATGGCCTTTCGCGCATTCTATGCGCTTCCGGTCGAAAATTTTGCGACCTCCACCGGGACTATCACCAATGCGGTGCACGGATTTTGTTCCATGCTGTGCAAACTTGTTGAAGATGAAGCCCCAACGCATTTGGCGGTTGCATTCGATGCGGGATCAACCACCTTCCGTACCCGCCAATACCCAGACTATAAAGCGGGGCGGGCGAAAACACCGGAGGAGTTCAAACCCCAAATTCCGCTCATTAAGCAGCTGTTAGATGCCCTCGGGGTGGTGTGGGTGGAAAAAGACGATATCGAAGCCGACGATATTATCGCAACGCTCGCAGCTGCCGGCCAGCACGATGGTGAAGTGTTGATCTGCTCGGGTGATCGGGACACCTTCCAACTCGTGACCGATACCACCACGGTGCTGTACCCAACGCGTGGGGTGAGTCAACTAACGCGCTACACGCCAAGGACGGTAGAAGAACGATACGGCGTCAGCCCGCAACGCTACCGGGAGTTGGCAGCACTGGTGGGGGAGAAGGCGGATAACCTGCCCGGGGTTCCCGGGGTGGGGGACAAAACCGCAGCAAAGTGGCTGCGAAAATATGACGGGCTGGACAATATCATTGCCCATGCCGACGACATCGGCGGCAAAGTCGGCCAGTCCCTACGCGACAATCTCGATAACGTGATTCGCAACCGCGAGCTGAATGCGCTGCTCCGCGATGTTGACCTCCCGGTCGATATTGCCGCACTGGAGATTAAACCCATCGATAATGCTGCGGTTGCGCAACTGTTTGACTCCTTGGAATTCAACCAGTTACGTACCCGCGTTTCCGCAGCCTTTCCCAGCACTGGTGACCACGAAACAGCTGCCGACCAGCCCGAGGTGAGCACCGAAACTTGGCGCGCTGATGGAGAAGTTGCGTCCTTCATCTCCACCCACACTGCAGGAAAAGATCCACAGCGCCTGGCGGTCGCGCTCGATGACGACCGGCTGATCCTTGCCAGTGCTTCGGCCGCACTGATCGTGCCTTTAAGTGAGGTGGACCCAGGTGATGATGCGGTGCTACGTGCCTGGCTTGCCGGAGACGATCCGAAGGTCGTTCACGATGGCAAAGCCCTCATACATGCGCTTGACAAACAGGGATACGCGCTCGATGGGATTGTCTTTGATACCCGCCTGGCCGCCTACCTGCTCCACCCAGAACGCCGCCGTCAAGATCTCGCACGTCTCACCCAGCAGTATTTGCACCGTGAACTTAATGCGCGAGAAAGTAGCGATGGCCAGTTGGCACTGCAGCTTGATCCGGGAGCGGACAATGCTGCACTGGGGGAGCAAACCGCGGTGATTGCCGAACTTGGTGAACGACTGAGTCGGGAACTTGCAGAGGTTGCAGGTCTGCAGCTGATGTCGGCAATGGAACTCCCCGTACAACGGATCTTGGCGGATATGGAAACCATCGGCATTGCGGTTGATCAGCCAGCGATGACCGCGCTGCGCGCGGAGTTGGATCGCGATGTGCAATCTGCTGCACGCGATGCGGCCAGTGCTATTGACGGCAAAGAAATCAACCTCTCCAGTCCGAAACAGTTACAGCAGGTACTGTTTGAAGACTTGCAGATGCCCAAAACCAAGCGCACGAAAACCGGGTGGACCACCGATGCGGAAGCGCTCGCTCATCTGTATGAACAAACCCACCATCCTTTCCTTGCCGCGGTGCTGGCGCATCGTGACCGGATAAAACTCCGCCAGGTTGTCGACGGATTGATCGCTGCGGTTGGTGATGACGGGCGGATCCACACGACCTTCCAGCAAACGGTCGCAGCGACCGGACGGCTGTCATCAACCGATCCGAATTTGCAAAATATCCCCACCCGTACCGAAACGGGGATCCGCATCCGCGATGTGTTTGTGTGCGGGCAGGACTACGAAACGTTGATGACCGCTGACTATTCCCAAATTGAAATGCGCATTATGGCGCATCTGTCAGGTGATAGTGATCTTATCGGTGCATTTAACGCCGGCGAAGACCTGCACAGCTATGTGGGGGCGCGCGTCTTTAACGTCGGTATTGACGAGATCACCCCGCCGATGCGCGCGAAGGTGAAAGCGATGAGCTACGGGCTGGCTTACGGGTTGAGCGCCTATGGGCTCTCACGGCAACTGGATGTGGAAGTCTACGAAGCCCAGCAATTGATGGATGACTATTTTGCGCGCTTTGGTGCGGTCCGGGACTATCTCGCCTCCGTGGTCGAGAAGGCCCGAGCGACCGGCTATACCGAAACGATGTTTGGTCGACGCCGCTACCTGCCCGACCTGTCCTCCACGAACCGTCAGCGTCGTGAAATGGCTGAACGTGCGGCACTGAATGCACCGATCCAAGGCAGTGCCGCCGACATCATCAAATACGCCATGATCGCGGTTGCTGAGCGGCTGGCCGGTCAGCACTATAAATCCAGGATGCTCTTACAGGTTCATGACGAGCTCGTCTTGGAAATTGCCCCGGGTGAAGTTGAGGCGGTGACCGCCCTGGTACGTGAAGAAATGGGTGCGGCAGCACATCTTACGGTGCCACTGAGCGTTTCGGTTGGCACGGGGCCAACCTGGCGCAAGGCGGCACACTAGATTATCCCCCCGTTAGGTTACGGTCCGATAAATGTGTAACAACGGGGGGATTTCATTTGCTTGTGCTTGTGGCCCACGAGTACAATCGCCTACGGCGACTGATGCGTCG
>JAUNVN010000041.1:0-3042 GCA_030537655.1 Bowdeniella nasicola
TTCTTTTGCCCTGGTAACACGAGCACGCGGCGTGGAACAATCACCATATGAGCTCCGATACCGCTGCTAACCCCACCCCGCCGGCCTATCTCGATGAGATCAGCGGCGAACAGGCACTTGCCTGGGTGCGCACCCACAATGCCCACACCCTGGCCACCCTTGGTCAAACCGAGCGATTTCGTGAGATCGAAACCGATATTTTACGGGTGTACCACTCTACCGACAAGATCGCTCATGTGCGCCAACGCGGCGATTGGCTCTATAACTTTTGGAAGGATGCCACCCATGAACGCGGGCTGTGGCGCCGCTGTAGCTGGCAGCAGTACAAAAGCGGTGATCCCCACTGGGAGGTGCTACTCGATATTGATGCGCTGGCAGCTGCCGAAGGACAGCCGTGGGTATGGCATGGCGCTCAGGTCCATCCCGTCACCGGTGACAGCGCACTGATCACTCTTTCACGGGGCGGCTCGGATGCCGATACGACCCGCGAATTTTGCCTCCGGACCAAGACCTTCCTTCCCGATGGCTTCTTTCGCCCCGAAGGTAAAGGATCGCTGCAGTGGGCAAGTGCGGATGGCAATATGGTTCTCGCGGCGGTCGAATGCGGACCCGATACGCTCACGACGTCCGGCTATCCGCGCACCGTGCGCCTGGTACGCCGCGGTCAGGACCTGTGCGAAGGTGAGCTCATTTGTGCTGGTGCGCGTGATGATATTGTCACCTACGCCTATTGGGATCGCCGTGATGACCGGATTTTTGCTGGCCGGGCCACCACGTTTTACACCTCCGAAACCTACCAGTGGCAGCAGGGCAACCTTACCCACCTGGATTTACCCCCCGATGCTGAACCGGCAGTGTGGGGACCGTGGCTGTTGGTGCATTTACGTCACACGTGGGATACCGGGGCCGCAAGCTACCCGGCCGGAGCGCTCCTGGCATGCCGCTACGAGCACTTTCAGCGCGGTGATCGCACCTTTACGACTCTCTTTACCCCAACGGCCTCCGAGTCGATCGCCGATGTGAGTGTCACCGCCAACCACGTGGTGTTAACCGTGTTACGCGATGTGGTCACGCATACCGATCTCCTCACCCCTCCTGCGCGAGGCGATAGCGGCGCCGATGACGACGGCGGGTGGCAGCGGCGCGAAATTGACCTCGTCAGCTCGCTGCTACCGGATCTGGAGGGCGCCGCTGCGATTGTCAACTGCACCCTCACACCAATTGCTCCCCTGGACCATGACGACCTGTGGGTGGTTGTGGAGTCATTCAATCTGCCCACCACCCTTGCGCGCGCCCAGATTAGTCCGGCGGGCCACGTCGAGGCGATCGAAAAGCTCGCCCAGATGCCGGAGTTTTATCCCGGTGACAATATTCGTGTTACCCAGCATTTTGCAACCAGTAGCGATGGCACCAAAATCCCCTACTTCCTGCTCGCACCAAAAACGCACCAACCCGCAGGTCCGCGCCCAACCCTGCTCTATGGCTACGGCGGTTTTGAAGTGTCACTTACGCCCACCTACCTGCCCGCCGTGGGAAAGGGATGGCTGGAACGTGGCGGCGTATATGCCATCGCCAATATTCGCGGTGGAGGTGAATATGGACCGTCATGGCACCAGGCGGCACTGCGCGAACATCGGCATCTGGCCTATGAAGATTGTGCGGCGGTTGCCCGTGACCTCACCGAACGCCAGGTGACCACCGCAGCGCAACTGGGGATCCAGGGCGGTTCCAATGGTGGGTTACTCATGGGCAATATGTTGACCGGCTACCCAGAGCTATTTGGGGCAGTGGTCTGCCAGGTACCGCTGCTGGATATGCGCCGCTATACGAAACTGTTAGCCGGCGCCTCGTGGCAAGCCGAATACGGCGATCCAGATGATCCCGATGACTGGGCCTTTCTCCAGTCCTTCTCCCCCCTGCACCGCTTTGACCCTGATGCCAGCTACCCACCGGTGCTGTTTACCACCTCGACCAAAGATGACCGGGTCCATCCTGCCCACGCCCGCACAATGGCCTACCTGATGCTCGAGGCCGGTAAAGACGTTACCTATTGGGAAAATACCGAAGGTGGTCACGGTGGGGCGGCCACCGATGCGCAACGCGCGCAGATGCAGGCACTCATTTTTGAGTTTCTATGGCAACGCTTGGCATGAAACTGTGGGATATCCCGCAGCAAGAAGACTGCCCTCGACGCGACTTTATCGACGCCGTGTCGATATCATGGTGACATGATGTCAACAACTTCTGAACGTTTTGAACTCGGTGACCGCACCGCCGCCCATCGCGCCGCGCTGTGGTCGGCAATCTACACCGCCGCCGGTCTCCTCGCGGGCCTGGGCTATCGCGAACTGACTCGCAATGCCAGCGCCTCAGGTGGCCAACTCGCGATTATGCACACCCACCTGCTGACCCTGGGCACCGTGATGATGCTGGTGGTCACAATCCTGGTGACAATCTTCCCCCTCGCCCGCCAGCGGACCTACCGCCCCTTTTTCATCACTTACCACATCGGGGTGATTCTCACCGTGGGGATGCAAGCGGTGATTGGCTACCGTGAGCTGAACGGTGCCGCCGACTCGGCAATGCTCAATGGAATTGCCGGTTTGGGCCACATCACGATTACCGCAGCCTTCGTCCTGTTCTTCCTTGCGCTCCTGCCCGCAATTCGCACCCAAGCGCCAGCGGTTGCCCCCGCGCAGGTGGCTTCCTAGGCTAAAGGAAGTGGATTCCACCGGCGGAATTCACGACGAATGGAGGTTCTTCATGGCAGCAGATTCACAACCCTACGTCCAAGAGGGTATTGATCAGGGGCCCGAGCCCTACGTGGTCAATATCGAGGACAAAACCCTAGAAAACGATAATTTCCGCACCACCTTGTGGACTGGCAAACACCTGCAAATGACCGTGATGTCCATTCCGGTCGGCGGTGATGTTGGCCTGGAGGTCCACCCTGATAACGATCAGTTCCTACGGGTCGAACAGGGCAAGGGCCGCTGCCAGATGGGTGATGCACAAGACGAGCTGACCTTCGATACTCAGGTC
>JAUNVN010000041.1:3052-10100 GCA_030537655.1 Bowdeniella nasicola
TGATGACGTCATCCTCGTTCCTGCCGGCAAGTGGCATAATGTCACCAATATCGGTGATGAGCCGCTGAAGCTCTACACCCTGTACGGACCGGCCGATCACCTGCCCGGTACGGTACACCAAACGCAGGAAGATCAAGAAAATGATCCTAACGAGGACTAACGCGTAATGGCGCAGCTACCGGCTGCACCAGCTGACCGCGCCGCACCCGCCCTGGCACAACAGGACTCGCGGGTGCGGCGTTTTGCCATCGCCACTGCGGCAGCGGTGGCGACCGCCCTGTTTATCGGGTTGCCAGCGTGCATTATTCCCAACCCGATTTTTGGTCGAGAAGTGCCGGTACGTGCCTGGGAATATCCTGTCTTTGCGGCGAGCGTTTTGCTGACCTTCGCATGGTTTGCTATCCAGGCTCCACGGCGCATCCGTGATGACCGCCGGTTAGCCGGCGGGCTGGTGCTTGCGCTGTTCGCGGTTGCCTGCCCGGTGTGCAACAAGATCGTCTTATTACTGCTGGGAGTATCTGGCGCCATGGGGATTTGGGCACCATTACAACCCTGGGTTGCTGGCATTTCGCTGGGTGCACTGGCGTTCGCACTGTGGCTGCGCATTCGAAATCGCTCCTGTAGCGCCCAAAGGTGCACGAACTAGCACGCAGCGCGTCCCACCGACAATCGCACCCTCATCTTTGTGGCTCCGCGATAACACCGGGCTGCCGAAATGGCCCCGGTACTGCCCACCTCCGCCTACTGCCGCCCTAGTGACGCTGCCACAGTACCAATGCGCCGCGTTGAGCCCGTTGGCGGGCACTGGCTTCAGCTTGTACTTGCGCCAGTCGCATCCCGTGGGGAACCACGACCACATCACCGCTCGCGGTTGCCGCAAACACGCGGTGGGCGCGGCGAGCATCGGCTTCTTCTTGCAGCTGAGCGAGCTCACGGCGCGCCGCACGTAGTTCGCGCCGCAGCCGCATAATTTCGGAAATCCCCGCGAGATTTATTCCTTCTACTTGACTGAGGTGCTGTACCTCTCGCAAGGCCTCAATATCATCGAGGCTATAGCGTCGTCCCCTCCCGCGGGTACGGGAGGGAACAACGAGCCCAAGGCGGTCATATTGCCGCAGGGTCTGCGGGTGCATCCCCGCGAGTTTGGCGGCCACAGAAATCACAAAGACCGGGCGGCTAGCCGTTTCGTCACGCGAGATTGTCCGAGCCATAACCGCCTCACTTCGCTGCCTGCTCAGCGAGGGTCGCACGCGGGTCTTCATCGGCAGTTGCCTGGGCAAACTGCTCGACAGCCGCTTTGGCCTC
Source organism: Bowdeniella nasicola (assembly GCA_030537655.1). Classification (GTDB taxonomy): domain Bacteria; phylum Actinomycetota; class Actinomycetes; order Actinomycetales; family Actinomycetaceae; genus Bowdeniella; species Bowdeniella nasicola_B. The sequence goes on from JAUNVN010000041.1 coordinate 4,358, forward strand.
ATCGCTGAGTTGCTGGGGCACACTCACCTGGATGGTGACAAGAAGATCTCCGGCACGTCCTTTCGTGTGGATGCCGTGACCCTTCAGCCGCAACACCCGCCCGGAGGGGGTGCCAGCCGGAATTTTCACCCGCACCGACTCGCCCGTTAAGGTTGGCACGCTCACCGTTGCCCCCAATGCCGCTTCCGCGAAGGTCACCGGCAAATCGAGACGCAGGTTGTTTCCGTCCATGGAAAATACCGGGTGGGGGCTCACCTTGACGGTAATCACCATGTCGCCGCTTGGCCCGCCGTGGCTTCCGTGATGGCCTTTGCCGCGCAAGCGGATCTTTTGGCCATCTTTCACCCCGGCTGGAACCCGGGCTGTGACCTGCTGGGACCCGACACGTAAATTCACGGTCGTACCGCTGGCGGCATCGCGAAATGACAGTGTCGCATTGGCGTGTAAATCGGCGCCACGTTCGGGACTTTGAACTCCGCCAAATCCCCCAAAGGCGCCCCCGCCACCGCCGGCACCAAACATCCGCAAAATATCGTCGATATTTCCGCCCGAGGTTTCAAAGCGGACATTACCGCCGTCACCGGCACCAAACATTCCGGAGAACATGTCGTGAAAACCCCCGCCACCGCCGGACCCAGCGGCAAAGCGTGCTCCGCCACCAGCCATGGCCCGCAGCGCATCGTATTGTTCACGTTGCTGCGGATCAGAGAGCACCGCGTAGGCCTCGCCAACATCTTTAAAGCGGGCCTCAGCGGTGGTATCACCAGGATTTTTATCCGGGTGATATTTGCGGGCAAGTTTCCGGTAGGCCTTCTTAATGGCTTTGGGCTCGGCGTCCTTTGGCACGCCCAGCACCTTGTAGAAATCTTTTTCAATCCAGTCTTGGCTACTCATGACGCCTCACCTCCTTTCTCCTCCCCCGCACCGCGATGCGGGGGAATTGCTGCGCCATTTCATTCAGCCGTCGCTACCAACACACGCGCGGCGCGCAACACGCGCTCGTCGATCTTGTAGCCCGGCTGGGCAACCTCACTGATCGTGTCGACCTCAACATCATCACTTGGTTGGGCAAAGAGCGCCTCGTGGATTTCCGGGTCGAACACATCACCCACCTCGCCGTAGCGTTCAACACCGAAGCGAGTTTTCAACGTATTTTCCAACGCTTGGGCAGTGGTGGCATACGGACCCACCAAATCACCGTGTTGGCGAGCCAGATCAATCCCATCGAGGACCTCTAACAGCGCTTCCACCACATCGCTTACCCCAGCTTTACGTGCCTCACGTTCAGATTCACGGGAGCGACGCACAAAGTTGGCGTATTGCTGATCGGTGTTGTAGTGGTCCGCGCGGGCACGTGCGAGTTCATCAGCGAGTTTTGCGTTTTCTGCTTTCAGATCTGCCAGTGTCTGCTCGCCCGCCTCCTGATTTGCGCCAGCGGCGGGGGTTTGCTCACCGGTGTCCTCGCTCGTTTCTGGGGTCACCTCGGGGCCGTCCCCGGCCGCGGAATCTGCTTCCGCGGCCGGTGTGCGGTCATCGTTTCGATCAGTTGGCGTCACTTGGCCTCGTCCTCATCATCAATGATCTCGGCGTCAACAACATCTTCATCAGCTGCCTGAGCGCCTTCTTCACCCGCATCAGTATTGGCCTCAGCCTGTGCCTGGGCATAGATGGCCTGGCCGACCTTTTGGCCTTCCTCATTCAGCTTGGCCTGTGCGCTCTTAATCGCCTCGGTGTCATCACCTTCAAGGGCTGCCTTCAGCTCATCAATCGCTTCTTTCACCGGCGTGGCCACATCGGCGGGAACCTTATCCTCGTTATCCTTCAGCAGCTTCTCGGTAGCGTAAACCTGCTGTTCAGCGGTGTTACGCAACTCCGCTTCTTCACGACGCGCCTTATCTTCGGCTGCGTGTGCTTCAGCTTCTTTCACCATCCGGTCAATTTCGTCCTTGGGAAGACCCGAACCACCGGTGATCGTCATCGACTGTTCCTTCCCGGTGCCACGGTCCTTGGCGCTGACGTGCACAATGCCGTTCGCGTCGATGTCGAAGGTCACCTCAATCTGCGGGATCCCACGCGGTGCCGGCGGAATTCCAGTGAGGTCGAAGTTCCCCAGCGGCTTGTTATCACGCGCAAATTCACGTTCACCCTGGTACACCTGGATGGTGACCGAAGGCTGGTTATCTTCTGCGGTCGAGAAGATTTCCGAACGCTTGGTTGGGATCGCAGTGTTGCGGTCAATGAGCTTGGTCATCACACCGCCCTTGGTTTCAATCCCCAGTGAAAGCGGAGTGACGTCAATGAGCAGCACGTCTTTGCGGTCACCCTTAATCACACCGGCCTGCAGTGCGGCCCCCACGGCAACGACCTCGTCGGGATTAACCGTTTTGTTCGGCTCTTTCCCACCGGTCATCTCCACAACCAGCTCACTTACGGCAGGCATACGAGTCGAACCACCGACGAGGACAACGTGGTCGATTTCGCTCACCGAAATACCGGCATCCTTAATGACGGACTGGAAGGGCACCTTGGTGCGTTCGAGGAGATCTTTCGTCATCTCTTCAAAATGGGCACGGGTGAGTTTTTCTTCCAGGTGCACCGGACCGGAGTCGGTCATGGACAGGTACATGATCTGGATATCGGTGGAGGTTACGGACGAAAGTTCCTTCTTCGCCTGTTCGGCCGCATCCTTCAACCGCTGCAGCGCCACCTTATCCTTCGACAGGTCAACGCCTTCCTTATTTTTCACCTGCGCAACCAGCCAGTCGACAATACGCTGATCCCAGTCGTCCCCGCCGAGTTTGTTATCACCGTTGGTGGCTGCCACCTGAATGGTGGAGAAATCGTCATCATCCTTGCCAACTTCCAGCAAGGACACATCGAAGGTACCTCCACCGAGGTCAAAGACGAGAATGAGCTCATCTTCGCGCCCCTTTTGCAGTCCGTACGCCAGGGCAGCTGCAGTCGGTTCGTTTACAATCCGCAAGACGTTCAGGCCTGCGATCTGGCCTGCATCCTTTGTCGCCTGACGTTCGGCATCATTGAAGTATGCCGGCACCGTGACCACCGCGTCGGTGACTTCTTCACCGAGGTATTCTTCAGCGTCGTGTTTTAATTTTGATAACACACGCGCAGAAATTTCCGGGGCGGTGTACTTCTTATCGTCGATTTCCACCGACCAATCGCTGCCCATATGCCGTTTTACGGACGCAATCGTGCGGTCAACGTTGGTAACGGCCTGCCGTTTGGCAACTTCACCAACGAGAACGTCGCCCGATTTCGAAAAGGCCACCACGGACGGGGTGGTGCGAGCGCCCTCAGCGTTCGCAATAATGTTCGGTTCGCCACCTTCTAGTACGGCAATTGCCGAGTTAGTGGTTCCCAGGTCGATGCCTACTGCTCGTCCCATAAGTCCTGCTCCTTCATGTGGCTAGCTCCCCCAGCCACGCTCGAGTTGAGTGGTATGCACTCAAGTTTGCCACCGCTGCTTCGCATGTCAAATTCAGCGAGCGGAAAGTTGAGTCTAATAGGCTCAACCCTCTAGGGAGGTCTTTTATTCCCAAAATGAAAAATTCCCCACATTGCCCCCACGCCCGCTCGCCGAGCCGCATGTATCACCGTGCGCAGTGATTCACACCCGCGAGCCCGCCCCCTCCAGCGCGATATGTCTGCATGCGCATTAGGGTGAGCATATGCACCCGTTACCCCATGGCGCCGGCAGGTATGCCCCCAGCCCTTCGGGCCCGCTCCATCTCGGCAATCTACGCACAGCCCTGATCGCCTGGGCGCTCGCAACCCAAAGTCAGCGCAACTTTGTGATCCGCGTGGAGGACCTTGATCGCGTCCGCCCGGGAGCTGCCGCCACCCAACTGGCAGACCTGGCCGCACTGGGCATTACCTGGAATCCCCCGGTGATGTATCAAACCGAGCGGACCGATGCCTATGCGGCAGCACTCGCAGAGCTTCGTGAACGCAACCTTGTTTACGAATGCTACTGCTCCCGCAAAGAAATTCAGGCGGCCAGCCGCGCCCCCCATGGCGCACCGGGCGCCTACCCCGGCACCTGCCGAAACCTTGACGCCACCCAGCGAGCCACCCGGCGCGCCGCTCTTGCCGCGCAGGGCCGTCGCCCCGCATTGCGCCTGCGAGCACAGGTATCGTCGTGGACGATTTGGGAGACGATCTGCGGGGTGCCAGCAAAGGCTGCGGGACGTGAATTTCGCGGCACAGTAGACGACATCGTCCTCCGCCGTGGTGACGGTGTCATCGCCTATAACCTTGCGGTTGTCATCGATGATGCCGCACAGCAGGTCGATCAGGTAACTCGCGGTGACGATCTGCTGACATCGGCACCGCGCCAGTCCTATCTCGCCGCGCTCCTCAACCTTCCCACCCCCAGCTACGCTCACGTCCCGCTGGTGGTAAATGCCGCCGGGGCAAGGTTGGCAAAGCGCGACGGTGCGGTCACGCTCGCGGAGCTTCGTGCATGTGGATGGCACCTTAGCGACGTGATTTCGTGGTGCGCCACCTCACTTGGCCTCCCATCGGTGCGCACAGCAGCCGCATTTGCTGAGTGCTGCACCGTCGCCGCCCTTCGAACAGCTGGTGGTCCGCACATATTTAACGCCCCAGCCCCTTAAAATTAATATCTCGATATTAGGTTTTCCTAACATAAATCTGACGCAGAATCGCCTCTACTAATCGCAAATATTTTCCGATTGAATTGTGACGTTTAGCACGACATAAAGAAGGTAGATCAGCCATTGCTTACTTAGTAGAACCTACAATAATCAGGGATTATCGCTAATTTACGGCCATTTTCGCGTAAAATGCGTCAGCATTCCGGCAATGTTAACTTAGGGTTACTTTCACTCTGTTCTTTTTGCGCAATTCCTGTGTTGTAAATGTTTTTCGCAACATGTTTTTTCGGTATTTAAACGGGTGGTTTAGCGATAATCTATTCATAGATCGCTGCAGGGCGAACCCGATAGCACTATCGGGATGAGAGAAAACGGGCGGAAGCCCACGTGTTAGAGGAGATCATCATGACCACGATGCCCGTAGTGGACAAATGTGCCACCACCACCTGTTCATTCAACCACGACGGCTGCACCGCCTTCGCGATGACGATGGGTCAAAAAGGCTGCGTCACCTTCGTTGAGATCGGCACGCGCGGCGGCCTTGAAGATGTCACCCCGCAGGTTGGCGCCTGCAAGCAGGTTGACTGCGCGTTCAATAAGAACCTTGAATGCAGCGCCGATGCGGTGAAGATTGGCGCCGACGAAGGTGAATGCCTCACCTTCCAGGCGGCCTAGTCGCAAGCATAATTCAGGGGTTCCAGTCGTACTGGAACCCCTTTTTTACGCCCTGGACCGTGGGCCCTTGAAGAATGCTGTCGTGGAATTTGTTCTCCCCATCGATCCGGTGCAGCCAGCACCACACCACTGTTCACCGCCTCTACCCAACGATGCGCGATAGGAACGATGTCAGATCTGGTGCCGCCCTCATGGAGAGACAAACGGAATTTGGGAATGCTACCAAAAGCGCTGCAATCGTCTATCGCGAGAGCGCATCAACTATTGAACCCGCCTGATATGCGGTGATGGGCCGGTATTGCCCACCATTGGGCGCCCCGATGGCACACCACCCTAGGAGCAGCAGGGTTGGTAGCGCGATGTGAAACTCGCTACTACCTGCCATAAACTCGCTCGGGCATATCGACCGCTGTCCTGAGGTCTCCTTTTGA
>JAUNVN010000042.1 GCA_030537655.1 Bowdeniella nasicola
CCACCCCGGCCCACAGCGGTGAGGAGGCCGCGAGTGACTGCAGATGGGCAAAGCGGGTGAGCAGTGCCCGGATAATGGGCAGCACTTTATCGCGTTCATCAACCCCGACGTGCACGTGGGTGCCAAAGAGCAGCATCTGCCGGCCCCAATACGCGGTGCGTTTAACCAGGTCAGCATAGCGCTGCTTTTCGGTCACACGTTGATAGTGCGGACGGGCAAAGGGGTGGGAGCCCGCGGTGGCGAGATCAATCCGCAACTGGTCGGTAATCGGACGCACCTGGGTGACAAATTCGGCGAGGTCCGCCCCGCACTGGCCAATGGTCTCACGCGGGCGACTGGTCACCTCAATGGTATTGAGCATCATCTCCTGCACGATGTGTGAGGACTCGCCATAGCGGTCGCGAATCTGACGCAGAACCGCGTCAGCGCTTTGGCGCAGGTCAAGGGAGTCCATGTCGATCAGTTGCAGCTCCCACTCAATACCGACAGTCGAACGCGGTGATACGGCAAAATCGATACCCATAGATCTATTGTGACGTGTCGGGGCTCACTTCGCGAGGGGAGTCCACATCGGTGGCAAGCAGCGCCACATGTTTGCCACGCACACGCGTGAGCACGACGACGAGGTGACGCTCACCGCGCAGGCGCAGGCGTCGACGTAACGTATCGGGGACGATCCCGCTGCCGCGAGAGAAAATTTCTACCGAGCCGACATTGCGCGCGGTGAGCTCCTTTTGCAGTTTTTTCGCATTGGCACTCACCTGCGCTTCGATTGCGAAGGCGCGCACCCCGGGCAGGTGAGGACGACGTGTACAGGTCAGGTAGGAAATGGACTCGGAAACAAGGGTCGCCTCGAGCTGTTGTGCAACGGTCGCCAGCGCCCCGGCCCGTAAAATCGCGGGATCAACCATGGCGAGATAGCTGCCCAGTTCATCACAAACCGGGACCTCAATCGGATCGGCGCGCGGATCAGCGACCTGGGCATCGTAGCTGACACTAGCCCCATCATCGAGGAGTAATGCCGAGCGCCCGGGTCCTTCTGCCGCCAGCGCCCCACACCAAATTCCCGCCTCGATCAGATTGCCACCAAGTGAGACCCACTGCACGTGCGCATCGATGGGCAGATGTTCGTAGTGAATTCCCGGAGCGACTTTCACTCCGAGATTCGCCACGCGCTCACGCAGGCCAAGGATTGCTTTTAGTGGGGGGTGCCACCGGTTCGGATCCAGCTGCCGTCCGCGAGCATCACGGCGTGCCGGATCGGCAAATGCGCCATCGACACGAGAAAAATCAAACGAAAACAGATCCTGGTGCGCCACGGTAACGCGCGAAAACCGGCGCAGATTCACCAGTGCGAGCGCGGCGTGCAACTCATCGTGATCAACCGCACTGACCGCAATATCCAATCCCGCCAATGCGAGGGATTCACTGCCAATCCCACACCCCAAATCGGCCACGTGGGTGCATCCGGCTGTCTGAAACCGGCGGGCATGATGGGCGGCAACTGCCAGGGGGGTGGCCTGTTGTAACCCGGTGTCGCTGTAGAGCAGATCGGCAGCAAAGGGGCCGAATTTGGCGCGAGCCCGTCGGCGTAACTTCACCTGGGTGAGAGCTGCAGCAATGACGGCCGGCTCCCACCCATCGGCGCGCAGGCGCTCACTGAGTCGCAAGACGTCGGTGGGGGAGTGCACTTCGGGCAGGTCGGCAAGAAGGGCTTGACCAGCGGGAGTGAGGAGGGCTTTGAATCCAGCCAAGTGTGCAGCAGAGCTCATATGGTGAGCCTACCGTCGTCACCCACCTTTGGCACTCGCCTTGACCGAGTGCTAAGAGGGGCATAAATTAGGAGTGCAACGATGTTGCGATCGTACCGAAGCCCCGACCCCCGCGACGGCGGTGTGCGAGGTACGTGTCCCGAACACCTACCACTCAAGGAAAGGGAGGTCCGCAGTGTCGATCTCCATTAAGCCGCTCGAGGACCGTATTGTCGTACAGACCCTCGAAGCTGAAACCACCACCGCCTCCGGTCTGGTGATCCCAGATACCGCTAAGGAAAAACCGCAGGAGGGCAAGGTGCTGGCCGTTGGACCCGGTCGCATTGACGACAACGGCAACCGCATCCCGGTGGATGTCGCCGAAGGCGATATTGTCATCTACTCCAAGTACGGTGGCACCGAAGTCAAGTACGGCGGTGAAGAGTACCTGGTGCTCTCCGCGCGTGACGTGCTGGCGATTGTGGAAAAATAATTCCACCTCAAACGAGTGCGGGGCCCGAGCTGCTGCTCGGGCCCCGCGTTTATGTTTGGTGCTTTAGCTAGCGCGACGGCGGAGCGCACCGGTGTTGCGCCGATAGTATTCACGCCGCTCGTCTTCGGTCATCCCGCCCCACACGCCGTAGGGTTCACGCACGCGCAATGCGTGTTCGCGACACTGTTGAATTACCGGACAGGTGGCGCATACCGCCTTAGCGGCCTCGGCGCGCCGGCGGCGGGTGCCACCACGTTCACCTTCCGGGTGGAAAAATAAGTCGGGGTCAGCATTGCGGCAGGCACCGTCATACTGCCATTCCCACACATCCATGATGGGGCCGGGAAGTCGAGAAATCTCTGCCATGTCCTTACCTGCCTTCTGTTGGCAAAATGTTGTCGGCGGGACAACCCGCCCCTTAACATCGTTGCTTTATCGTTGCAACCTGAGTCTAGCAAACGTGGCACAAGTTGTTCAAGTAGCGGTGCTTAATCGTTGCAACACTGTTCGCTCGGGGGAATTTTCCGGTTTTTGAATGGCAGAAAACAGGGAAGTACACTGGTGTTCACCGCAGTTGTGCGCAATTGGTCGTTTCAACTCGCGACTTCGATGCAAAAGCGTGACAATCGAATTGAATACGAAGTGAAGGAGGCGAGAGTTTGTGACGGCAAGCGAACTACCTCATGCCCCCTTGACGGTTGCGGCTGTGGCTGCCCGGCTCGGGGTTGCTGCCTCCACCTTACGCACCTGGGATCGCCGTTATGGCTTGGGCCCCACCTCGCATGAAGCCGGCTCGCACCGGCGCTATTCACCTGCCGATGTTGCCCGCTTGGAGCGGATGCGTGCGCTGACCCTCCAGGGGGTTGCGCCGATGGATGCCGCGCGCATCGTGTTAGATGAGGCGCATGATGAAGGACGGCGTGAGGAAAACTCCACCGAGGTGCCAGCTGCCACCCTCGCGGTGGTCAATGAAGACCCACAAATCCTTACCGACCCTCTCACTTTGGTGGCTGCGGCCCTTGAACCCGATGCGCCGAGAGTTGAGCGTATCCTCGGTCATGCCATCCAGCGGATGGGCCTGGTGCGGGCTTTTGCCGAAGTGGTTCGCCCCGCGTTAGAACTTTTGCGGGAAAAACCACGCGTTGATCGTCCCGGGGTGGAGCCGCACGCACTGATTGTGGCGATTATGTCCCAACTACTGGGACGGTTGCCCTATCCGACGCCGGCACGAAATACCCCGACGGTTGCGGTGGTCAGCGGCCAACACGGACAGCTTTCCGGGCAGGTTATTGCCGCGGCACTAGCCAAACGCGGTGCGCGGGTATGTGTGCTGCGTCCGGCCTATGACGATGGCGCCAGCGAGGTCTTAGCGCTAATGGCCAGCCAAAATGCGACGATTATTATCGGGGTTGGCCAGCTGCCATACCTCGGGGAATTGATGACCGAGGTATCAAAATCAGCCGAGCTGAGCGGTTATCTGGTCGGCAATTTCGTCACCGATGTGTGGGCGCCCCACATTCACCGTTTCCGTACGGTGGCGGCGGTGATCGAAGATATTGGGGCGGTCCTCGGCCTGTAATTTTCCAGCATCTGTGGGATTGTTTCTCGCACGGAGGTGAGATTCGCCCACCAGTCCCGTTAGACTGACGGATGTGAGTGATGATCCATTTGGCCTGATCGGTTTAACCTACGATGATGTGTTGTTGCTGCCGGGGGCTACCGACGTGGTTCCCAGCGACGTTGACACCAAGACACAGCTAACCAAGCGTATTCGCCTGCGCATCCCGCTGCTTTCTGCGGCAATGGATACCGTAACTGAAGCCCGCATGGCCATCGCGATGGCCCGTCAGGGTGGGATCGGTATCCTGCACCGGAATTTATCCATTGACGAACAGGCCGGACAGGTCGAAACCGTTAAGCGCAGCGAATCGGGGATGATCACCGATCCGGTGACCGTCGGTCCCGATGCGACGATCAATCAACTTGATCAGCTGTGTGGCCGCTACCGGGTCTCGGGGCTGCCGGTGATCGATGATGAGCGCAAACTGCTCGGCATTATCACCAATCGGGATTTGCGTTTTATTGACCCCGATGACTTCCCGAAGATCACGGTGCGCGAAGCGATGACCCCGATGCCGCTGATTACCGGCACCAAGGGGATTAGCCGCGATGAGGCACGCCGATTGTTGGCAAAAAATAAGATTGAAAAACTCCCGCTCGTTGATGACGAAGGGCGCCTGTGCGGACTGATCACGGTGAAAGACTTTGTGAAGTCAGAAAAATATCCGCAGGCCACCAAAGATGAGGAAGGGCGGCTGCAAGTTGGCGCTGCGATTGGCTACTGGGGCGATGCGAAAGCTCGTGCCGGGGCGCTAATGGAAGCGGGGGTTGATGTTCTTGTTGCCGATACCGCCAATGGGGAAGCGCGCCTACTTCTCGATATGGTGCGTGAACTGAAGGCCGATCCGGCGTTTGCCAACGTCGAAATTATTGGCGGCAATGTGGCCACTACCGAAGGGGCGCAAGCGCTGGTGGATGCGGGCGTTGACGCCGTCAAGGTTGGGGTTGGGCCCGGATCGATCTGTACCACCCGCGTTGTTGCCGGCATAGGCGTACCGCAGGTGACAGCGGTGCATTTGGCATCACTGGCATGTAAACCCGCTGGCGTGCCCATTATTGCCGATGGTGGTCTGCAATATTCGGGCGATATTGCCAAGGCCATTGTTGCCGGTGCCTCTACCGTTATGCTGGGCTCACTGCTGGCTGGCTGTGAAGAATCACCGGGTGAACTCGTCTTTGTGCACGGCAAGCAGTTCAAGCACTACCGCGGGATGGGCTCGCTCGGTGCGATGGCCTCACGTGGACGGGTGTCCTATTCCAAAGACCGCTATTTCCAAGCGGATGTCTCAACAGATGACAAGATCATCCCGGAGGGAATCGAAGGCCAAGTACCCTACCGCGGTCCACTTTCTGCAGTTGCCTACCAACTGGTGGGCGGACTACACCAATCAATGTTCTATGTGGGAGCGCGGACAATTGCCGAGCTGCAACAACGCGGTCGGTTCGTGCGGATTACCTCGGCGGGGTTGCGGGAATCGCACCCCCACGATGTGCAAATGACGGTGGAAGCCCCCAACTATTACGATCGCAAATAGCGCGAGGGCTCCTCGCTAGCGACAATTTTCGCCGGACAACTGGCGAGCGCAGCTCATCACGATTTCAGTGAGCTGCTCACGTTGGGCCCAGATGGAATCCAGCAGGGCCAACTGGGTGCGCGCCCGGTCGAGATTGTGGTTGGGGCGTCCGGTGCGAAAGTAGTGATCACCTTCGAGGTAGTCCGTAAGAAAACGCATCCCGCATTCGTAGGTCATCTGCGCGGCGCCATCGACGAGCCCAGCGATTTCGCGCGCGTGTAGGCTGGAGCCTATTCCAGTGAAAAACCCGCGGGTGTAAGCGCGAAATAACGTTGGTGAGCAGGTCATTTTTGCGGGATCGGGCTCATCTTCCAGTGCGGTTGCTGCTCCGAAACGGATGGCATCGCCAAAGTCGTGGACAGCAAGTCCGGGCATCACGGTGTCGAGATCAACGATGCATATGGCGCGGTTGGAGTACCGATCAAACAGCACGTTATTGAGTTTCGTGTCATTGTGGGTTACTCGCAGCGGAAGGCTATCAGCGCCGGTGAAGAGTTCCGCGAGGTGGTGATAGCCGCGGTAGTGGTCAATTTCTTTCGCCACTGCCGCGGCACGCCTCGCCCGGTCAGCATCCACAGCGGCCTCGAAGTTCGTCCGACGGACGCGGGTATTGTGAAAATCAGCGATGGTTTCAGTGAGGTTTTCAGCCGGAAAATCAGCGAGATCACGTTGGAATTGCCCAAATGCGCGGCCACTTTCTGCCAATATTTGTGCGGAGGGCGCCGCATCGTAACTGATCGCATCGCTCACAAAGTTATAGACCCGCCAATAGCTGCCATCATCAGCCTGATAGCAAGATTCTCCCGTGGTAGTTTCCACCACCGTCAGAACTTCGCGGCTAACCTCGCCTGCACGCGCCGCCACTTTGGCGGCCAGGTGGGTTGTGACCTGGACGATATTGGTCATCAATGCTGCCGGATCATGAAAAATCTCAGTATTAATCCGTTGTAACAGGTAGGTAGCGCCACTATCGGTTCCGACCCGGTAGGTGAGGTTAATATGGCCGTTGCCATAGGGCTGAGAGGTCACGGGGATGCCGGAAATTGCGAATGCGCGGGTGATATCCAGCGGGGTAATCGAAACCATCGAGGCGCCTCCACGCGAATAATATTGGGCTCCTCCCATTGTGACACGTGGGCGGACATTCACGAATTCGAGGCGGCGAGGCGACCAGCGAGTCGGGAGATTAGTGCCACATAGTGTTCGAGGGGGCCGCGTTGGAAGACCGCTCGCCACACAAACGCCGCTGCCACCATCACCACCACGAGACCCACCCCGAGGCGAGCGCTCCGCTCGGCGACCAGCGCTAAGATCACCAGATGTCCCACGTAGATACTTAACGCCACCGTTCCCGGCACCGCCAGCACGACGATCAGCGCCGGGATACGCATGGCGATCGTAACGCACAGCGAAATGATCACCAATGCGCAGCCGGCGGCGTGGATCACCTGGGCCGGCGAGTCGCAGTGGGGGAGGATATCGGCAGCGAATAAGACCAGCTCACCAGCGTTGGAAGCCACGGGGAAACCAGGGCGCTGCGGCCATGCAATTGCTCGGGACAGGTTCCCACCCAAACTCATCCACACGGCCAGCGGCACCGCGGCAAGGATGAGCCCGATTCCCGCCAGGGCTGCCCGCGTTGACGACCGGCGAATATCGAAATGCGCCACGGCCAATCCGATAAGTAAATACGCCAGATAGGTGATTGCCGGATAGGCCGAGGTGGTCACCAGCGGAATCTCGATCGGTCCCCACCACACCACCGCTGCCCACGCGCCGAATATGAGCACGACGCTGGTGGCGATCAGCAGTGCGACCGGAGCGTAGAGCAGTGGGAGGACCAGGACGAACCACAGCGCGTAGCTGCCTAAAATCGTATACACCCGCGCCGGGAGCATCATGGTGAAGACCGCAAGGGGAATCAGTGCGAGGGCGCGGCCAGAAATGCGCGCCACCTGGATGCGAACCGACTCGCCGCGATGATTGTTACCGGTGATAAAGCCGAGGGAGATCCCGGCGACAACCGCGAAAAGTGCAGCTGAACGGCCGTGGATCACTCCCAGGGGCGCAAGCGAATAGAGGCGTGAACTCGCGGGGATTGTGTGAGCGAGAATCATCCCAATAATTGCCAAGCCGCGGGCCGCATCAACCCCGTGAATGCGATGCGGCAACGCCAAATAGCCGCCCGTTTGGCGCGGGGGCCAGCAGCTGAGCTGCTCAGCGGTTATCCCCGTGGGGGTTCCAGCGGCCAATGTTCACTCGCCCCCGGACCTGAAAGGTGCTTGGACTTTCGCCATTCATTGAAACTACGTGCCCACTCGCGGTGCGATTCGGTTTGCCAAGCGTGTAACTGCGCGAGGGTGAGCTCACCGACCTGCGCGTGGCGCGCCGCGATTGCGCGCAATACCTGCAAGGTGGCAATCACGTCCACATCAGCACGATGCAGATCGTCACCGATCTTCACTCCATAGTGCGTTGCGACATCAGCCAACCGCCGTTTTCCTCGCCGATAGGGTTCAACGCCGCGGTCAATAACCAGCGGGTCAATGACCGGAGCGAAATCGGTCGGTAACGCCGGCAGGTCATGGCGCGCGAGTTCGGCCTGGATTAACGACAGGTCAAACGCGGCATTGAACGCAACGATCGGATAGCCGGCACGATTGGCATCACGCAATCTCGCGGCAATTTCTGCCAGGGCGAGTGCCGGCGGCCTGCCGTCACGTTGGGCAATCGCGGTGGTAATACCATGCACGTTGGCAGCAGCTTGAGGGATGGGGATCCCGGGATTGATCAACCAGGTGTGTTCCTCATAGGTGCCACTGCCGTCATCGTAGATAATTGCGGCGCTGACAATGCGATCTGCGTGGATGTTGACACCGGTGGTTTCCGTATCGAATCCAACCAGTGGCCGATCAAGCCACGACATAATCCCTCCTTGCCGTTGGTGCTTTAACTTTCCCATAAAGGAGGCTGGGGAGGAAAGTTCACCCCGCTCCAGGGTAGATTTGGCCTCGTGAGCAGCGAAATTGAAATTGGTCGAGGCAAACGCGCCCAGCGCGCCTACAGTTTGGATGACATCGCGGTGGTGCCCTCCCGGCGCACCCGCGATCCGAAAGACGTGTCGGTCGGGTGGCAAATTGATGCCTACCATGTCGATATCCCGGTGATGGCCGCGCCGATGGATTCGGTGATGAGTCCGGCAAATGCCATCTTGTTAGGCAAACTCGGTGGTATCGGGGTGATCGATCTGGAGGGGTTGTGGACCCGCTATGAGGATCCCACCTCACTGTATGAAGAGATTGCCCAACTGCCAGCCCATGCGGCAACCGCGCGGATGCAGGAGTTGTATACCGAAGAGATCAAACCGGAATTGGTAACCCAACGGCTGCAAGAGATTCGTGCCGCCGATGTTACGGTCGCGGGATCTCTTTCTCCGCAACGTACCCAACAGCTGTGGCGGACCGTGGTTAATGCCGGTGTTGACCTCTTTGTGATTCGCGGCTCGACGGTTTCTGCCGAACACGTCTCCAGTGTGAGCGAACCGTTAAACCTGAAGCGGTTCATTTACGAACTTGATGTGCCGGTTGTTGTGGGGGGCTGTGCCACCTACCAGGCGGCCTTACACCTGATGCGCACCGGCGCTGCTGGCGTGCTAGTCGGCTTCGGTGGAGGTGCAGCCCATACCACCCGCCAGGCGCTTGGCATTCACGTGCCGATGGCCACCGCGATTGCCGATGTTGCGGCAGCGCGGCGTGACTACCTAGACGAGTCCGGTGGACGCTATGTGCACGTTATTGCCGACGGCGGGGTGGGACGCAGTGGCGATCTGGTCAAAGCGATTGCCTGTGGTGCCGATGCGGTGATGCTCGGAGCGGCGTTAGCTCGTAGTGAAGAAGCCCCGGGTAAGGGGTGGCACTGGGGGAGCGAAGCCCACCACGGTGAACTCCCCCGTGGTGAACGTGCCCATGTTGGCACGGTTGGCACGATGGAGCAGATTTTGCACGGTCCAGCGACCCAGCCTGATGGCACCCTCAACCTGATTGGCGCGTTACGCCGGACGATGGCAACCACCGGGTATACCGATGTGAAGGAACTCCAACGAGTGCAGGTGATTGTCTCGCCCTACCAGGCGCGCTAGGCACGCTCAAACCCGCCCCGCAGGATCCTGCGGGGCGGGTTGCGTTGTAGGATTGCCAACTCCGCGCCTCAAGGTGCAATCAAGGCAGGGAACAAGTGGGACGATAAAGAGTGACGTC
>JAUNVN010000043.1 GCA_030537655.1 Bowdeniella nasicola
AGCAGGCATCCGCGCCGTTGACCTCACGCCCGCGGCAATCGGTCCGTATTGCTGTCCGCCGGTAAACCTCGATGATCTCGAGGACGTGTGGAATGTCAATATGATCACCTGTGGTGGCCAGGCCACCACCCCGATCGTGGCGGCCGTGGCGAAGGTGGTGCCGGTTGACTATGCCGAGATTGTCGCCTCAATTTCTTCGAAATCTGCCGGCCCTGGCACCCGCGCCAATATTGACGAATTCACCGAAACGACCGCCGCGGCCCTGCGGCAAGTGGCCGGAGCGAAAACCTCCAAGGCGATCATTATTCTCAACCCGGTTGAACCGCCAATGCTGATGCGCAACACCGTTTACTGTTCACTGCCACCACAGGCGGCCGAACCGGGTGAACTGCAAGATGCCATCCACGAATCAATCATGGAGATGGTCACAACCGTGCAGTCCTACGTGCCTGGCTATCACCTGACCGCCGATCCGCAATTTGACCACGCCCGCCCGGAATGGAAGGGATGGGGCCGGGTGACCGTGCTGATTGAAGTCAAAGGTGCTGCCCACTTCCTCCCCGATTACGCCGGCAACCTCGACATCATCACCGCCGCTGCTGCTCACACCGGCGACCGTCTCGTTGATCGTATTGAGCAGGCACAGAAGGGAGCCTAACGATGACGACCATTCGCCTCACCGACACCACTTTGCGCGACGGCTCACACGCGATGCGCCACCAGTTTACCGAAGCACAGGTACGCAAGGTTGTTCGCGCCCTTGATGACGCTAAGGTTCCGGTGATTGAAGTCACCCACGGCGATGGCCTTGCCGGATCATCATTTAACTACGGATTCAGTGCCGTTGATGAAATGATGCTGATCGGCGCGGCCGTTGAAGAAGCCAAGAACGCGAAAATCGCGGTATTGATGCTTCCCGGGCTCGGCACGATCCACGAAATGAAAGAAGCACGCCTGCGCGGCGCTGATATTGTGCGGATCGCCACCCACTGCACCGAAGCAGATGTGTCAATTGAGCATTTCCACGCTGCTCGTGAACTCGAGATGGAAACCGTTGGCTTTTTAATGCTCTCCCATCGAATCCCACCTGCGGAACTGGCCAAACAGGCGCGAATTATGGCCGATGCTGGCTGTCAGTGCGTGTATGTAGTGGACTCCGCGGGCCACCTGATTATGGAAGAAGCCTACGATCGGGTCGATGCCCTGGTACAAGAACTCCAAGGTGATGCCGAGGTAGGTTTCCACGGTCACCAAAACCTCTCCTTTGGAGTGACGAACTCGGTCTTTGCCGTGCGGGCCGGTGCCAGCCAGATTGACGGCACCTTGCGCGGACTGGGTGCCGGAGCGGGCAACACTCCCATTGAAGTGCTTGCCGCCGCATTCGAACGGCTCGAGGTGAGCACCGGTGTTGATGTCAACGCCCTGATGTATGCTGCCGAAGAAGTTCTCAACCCGATCATCACGCGGATGCCCATTATGGACCGCGCCTCGATCATGCAGGGCAAAGTCGGGGTGTACAACTCGTTCTTACTGCACGCTGAACGCGCCGCTGAACGCTACGGCGTGGCCGCTCACGACATCCTCGAAGAGGTGGGGCGGCGCGGCTATGTTGGTGGGCAAGAAGACATGATTATTGATGTGGCCGTCTGGCTACAAGGTCAACCCCGCTAAGGATCAATCATGGAATCCATCGCCGTTATTACCGGTGCCGCCTCAGCCGATGGGATCGGCTTTGCCTGCGCGAAACGCCTGGCTGCACGTGGGATGAAAGTGATCCTGCTTGACCTGAGTGAGGCGGTCGATGAGCGAGCAGCTGAACTTGGCGGCTCGGCGCGGGCAATTCGTGTTGATCTCACCGACGAAGTCGCCCTACGTCAGGTGATTGCGAGCATTGATGAACCGGTTGATGTGTTGATCAATAACGCCGGAATTGCCTCCCCAACGCGGATTGGTGATATCACGCTTGCCGAGTTCCGCCACCTGATGGATGTGAACCTGACGGGGATGTTCCTGCTCACCCAGCATTTCGGTGCGCTGATGTGCGAACGGGGCAGGGGCACGATTGTGAATATGTCCTCGGTGAGTGCACAGCAGGGTGGCGGGAATTTTGCCGGTGCCCACTATGCCGCATCAAAAGCGGCAATTATTGGATTTACCAAAGCTGTTGCCCGCGAAATGGCCCCCCATGGGGTGCGGGTCAATGCGGTTGCTCCCGGACTTATCGCGACCGATATCACCAATGCGGCAATCGCTAGTGATCACGATGGGCGATTGACGAAAGCGATCCCTGCCCGCCGTGCGGGAACCCCCGATGAGGTCGCTGCCGCCGTCGATTTTCTTACCGGCCAGGGGGCCGACTATATGGTTGGCCAAGTACTGTCGGTTAACGGAGGCTCCTACCTGCCATAACCCACCCGTTCTTGCCCGCCGCACGACGTGCGGCGGGCAAGCGGCGTCGTGAGGGGTGCTGACATAGGCTGGGGCTATGAGTGAGCAAAAACCTATTGCATTGATTACCGGCGGATCACGCGGAATTGGCCGGGCGGTGGCCACCGAACTGGCCGGCACGCACGACCTCATTATTGGCGGGCGACGCGAAGAAACTGTCGCCGCTGCCGTCAACGACTTTCCCGGCGCGCGCGGTTTTGTCGCCGACCTAACCGACCCGCAGGCCACCTCCGCGGCGTTGCGTGCGGCCGGTATTGAAGAACTTGATGTGCTGATTCACTCCGCCGGAGTCTTTGGTGGTGACCGCATTTGCCAAACTCCACGCGCGGAGTGGGAGCGGGTCTTTAGTATCAATGTCTTCGCCGTTGTTGATCTCACCCGACAGCTGTTGCCAGCGTTGCGTCAACGCCGCGGTCAGGTGATCACCATTAATTCGGGATCCGGCTACCGCTCTGGCGCGGGAGGTGGGGTGTATAGCGGTTCGAAGTTTGCGCTGCGGGCCTTTAGTGATGCACTGCGGGAAGAAGAACGCGGCTGCTTACGTGTCACCTCTATCCACCCGGGGCGGGTGGATACCGATATGCAGGTGGAAATTCAGCGGGCGAAAAACACCGGTGAATATGATGGCTCGAAATATTGCAGTGCCAAGGCGGTTGCCCAAACCGTGGCGCTCGCGGTGCACTTACCGCCAGACTCGATGATCGAAGAACTCTCGGTCCGTCCGGTTAACGGCTAATGTCACTGTCGAAGATACCGGTGGGGTGGCCGCTCGTGCTGCCACCCCACCGGTTGATATCTGGTGCTAGTTTGCCAGGGCTAAGGATGCGGTCGTTTCCTTTCCTGCCCTATCGTTGCGGCGCCACAGCTGGTTGCGTACCAGCGCCCCCATCAGTACGAGGGTGGCGATTTGGATACCGTAGGTCGCTAGCAACATGGCTGCAAATCCGGGTGAACCAACCGGGAAGATATTGTTCTTGGCGAACCCAACATTTAGGAAGAAGAAGCTCACCACCCCCAACGCCACGCCCGGGCATACCAGCGTGAAGGCCGCCGGGGAGAGTTCGTTGCGAGAGAAGACGAACTGGCGGTAAAACCCGTTGGAGCGCATCGCCAAATGCCCCATCGCTAAGAACACCAGCTGAGCAAAAAAGACGACGGCGAGGAAGACAAATACGCCCATTGAGGTCCCCGGAATCGGCTCGGCGTCCGGTTTTAGCAGGGCGAGCGTGGCAACGCCATGGCGTAGCCGCAAGACGGTGATCGCCCACAGCGTCATAATCGGGATTCCCAGCCACAAGGTGGCAGAGTTGGCCAATGAGAGCTGATAGCGCAGCATTGACATGAAGCCCAGGGGGAGGAAGACCAGGAATAGCAACACCGAAATCATCGTGAAGAATACCGCGAGAGAAAAGGCAATCACCACGGTCAGGGGTGTGTGACTCATCGCAGCCGGTGCGGCCATGCCCACCGCCACCATCGCGAATGCGAAGGACGCAAGCAGTTGGTTCAACCCGCCATTAGCCTTGAAATTAAATCCGTGATGAATCACCCGGTTGAGATAGCGCCCGAGATAGACCAGCGCGAGGATCCCAACGCTGCCGTAGGCAATAATGGCAACCGGCATTAAATATTCGATCACATCCCACAGCCTTGGAACGCTAATCATCCCCATCACAAACAGCCCATTAACGCTCATCCCGATGGTCAGCGGCACCGCCAGGAGGGTGACTTCAGCATTCGACTTGATGGTGTCACGGTAGGCAGCGGTGTGCTTCCACATCCGAAATTCGCGAATATTCCACGCGAGTAAATACAGGTGGATCGCAAAAAAGGTGAAGAAACCAAGATAGGCCACCACGATCAGGGTACGCATTGCAAAGCCAGCGCTGCTAAATGTGGCGGCAATCGATTCCACGGTGGGCATCGGTGTATCGGGGTGATCAGTCAGGTGCATCAGGTTCATAAAGAACAGCACCGACATTCCCCCAAAGCCAAGGGAGGCGAGAAAATATAGTGGCGAATAACGCTCGCCTAGGTTCCGGATCATCATCCACCTCGTTGTCACTACGATAAAAACAGCCCGAAGGAAAATACCCCCGGGGGTATATCGCCTCATCATAGTGTCAAAGGAAAAAAACGCAAATGAGCACACCAGTCATGCGTGCACACTTAACTGGTGGCACGGGTTGGTGAGGTGGTGATTATAGAACGCGCTAGTTTCCAGAGGTGGCCGCTTGGGCGCGTTCGGCGCGCGCAGCCGACCGCCAGCGCGCGACTACGGCCTTACCGGCTTCAAAACACACTTTTCGCAACAGTTTTTCATAGCGTTCGGGTTCCATGACACCGGCGCGACCCGAGACCGAAAATGCGGCGACCGGGGTGCGCATTGGCCCCATGACCGGTGCGGCAATACAGTTCAGTCCCAGCGCAATTTCTTGCCAGTCAAAGGCGATATTTGTCGTGCGGATTGCTTCGAGCTCATTGCGAAGCTGTTGGTGATCGGTAATCGTGTGGGGTGTCCAGGCCTGCAGTTTCGAGCTGAGAACCGCCTCTGCTGCATCGTGATCCCAGGCGAGCATCACTTTGCCAACCGCGGTGCAATAGGCGGGGGCACGCCCACCAATCCGTGAGGGTGAGGGCACTTTAAATTGGGCGTGCAGTTTGTTTAGGTACGACACTTCGGTCCCGGCCAGGACCGCAAGGTGCACCGTTTGGCGGGTGAGTTCGAACAATCGCGCCAAATACGGGGTGAGAGTTTCATTCAGGAGGTCAATTTCAGCATTGGGTTGCGGCTCTGCCAGCTCGAAGAGCATGGGGCCGAGGCGATAGTCGGAACCGGCGCGCTCAACGGCGCCATTGCGGGCTAGAACCCCGAGTAGGCGGAAAGCCGTTGATTTTGACAGTCCGCAGCGCCGAGCGAGTTCTGACACTCCCACCCCGACGCTGCCTTCCTCACCGAAGGCTTGCAACAGAGCCATAGCTTTATCAACAGCGGTCCGGGTGTCGCGTGCAGCACCCACAACGAACTCCTTTACAGCGTCCTAGGCGAGGTAACACCTGCCGCACCTCGCATCTCACTACTCTTATTATCGAGTGTGAGCACAAGTGCGGCAGGCGTATCGCGTGAAGGTTAGTGGCGGGCCACACGCGGGTGGGTTTCCTTCGAGGCGGCCACCGCAATGCCAGAGATCACATAGAGCACGGAAATGTAGATGGCTACCGACCAGATGTTGCCCAGCGCATAGGTTTCGGTTGCCGGATCGGTTAGGAGGCGATTGGCGACCAGGGGGACAAGTCCGGCACCGAGGACCGAGGCACCCTGGAAGGTCAGTGACGAACCGGTGTAGCGCGCATCGGTGTCGAATTTCTCCGACAGGAATGCCCCAATTGGCCCATACATTGACGCTTGGATGATGGGGTTACCCAAGATGAAACCCAATCCCACCCACAGTGGGTCACCGGTTTTAAACATCCACATCATCGGCCAAATGGCGATTGCGGAAAATACCGCCCCTGCCAACATGACCGGCTTGCGTCCCAGCCGGTCGGAGAGGGCTGCAAAGGCGGGAATCGCGAAGATGTGGAGCACCGATGACACCGTGAGCATGAAGAGCACTTCACTCTTGGTGATCTCCCCATTGGAGGCTTGAACTGCATAGGGCACCATAATCACCATGACCAGCGCTTGCACGGCAAGTGATGCCATCCCGGCAAGGGTGCCAAGGAGTACTTCTTTTGGATACTTCGAAAACATCTGGCCAATGGGGGTGGCGGTTTTCTTGAAGTCAGTTCTTTTCACCCGCGCTTCAAATTCGGGTGATTCGCTCACACGTAAGCGCAGGTATAAACCGATCACAACAATGACGGCTGAGAGCAGGAATGGTACGCGCCAACCCCACAGCATAAAGTGATCATCGGGCAGGCCCGCAAACAGTCCGAGCATCAGTGTTGACATCACCGCGCCGGTCGGTCCGCCGGTCACCGCGAGCGAAGCTCCAAAGCCGCGGGATTTCTTTTGGGAGTGCTCCATTGCCATCAAGGTGGCACCAGCCCATTCTCCCCCCACGGCAAAGCCTTGGGCGACACGGAGGAATACCAGTGCCAGAGGTGCGGCAACCCCAATGTAGTGATAGGTCGGCATCAACCCGATCCCAACGGAAACGAAACCCATGATCATCAAGGTGATGAAGAGCATGTTTTTGCGGCCAAAACGGTCGCCGAAGTGGCCAAAGAGAATACCGCCAAGCGGCCGGGAGAGGTAGCCGGTAAACAGCACCACGTAGGACAGGAATGCGCCAAGGGCCGGTGAGAGGTTTGAGAAGAAGAGTTGAGGAAAGACCAATCCTGCTGCGGCAGCGTACAGGAGGAAGTCGTAATATTCGACCGATGAGCCGAGAAATGACGAGATGAGCGCGCGGCGCGATTGCTTTTGCTGTTCTGGGGTTTTGGAAACGTCATCGTAGTTGTGGTTAGTGAGAGCAGATGTTGACATGGGCGACTCCTTGAGGATCGTCTCAAATGTGAGGCGATGGGCTGGAGTCCTTATTGTGAGCAGATTCGTGGGACCGTCCCGGTCCTATGTTCCATCCCATGGCACATGATGGCGCTCACCAAACGTGGCAATTCCATGGGGTAAGTCAACCACTATCGCTGAATTGAGCAGAAAATTCGCATCGAGACGAGGCGATGCTGATGTGAGGGTTTCTCGCGGCGCCTGCCGGTTAGGCGCACTGCTCCTCTTCAAATTCCCGCAATTGAGCTTTCCCTTCTGCAGGTCCCCACTTTCCGGGGATGAGCGCAATGGAGATCACCGAAATCGCTGAGATCACCAGGAGGTATATCACGATTGCGGTGGAGGATTGATAGCGCGCATACAAACCGGCCGCAATCATCGGCGCAAATGCTGAACCGAGGATCTGGGAGATGGTATATCCCGCGCTCACTCCCGTATAGCGCAGTTTGCGGGGGAAGAGCAGCGAAAACAGGGGGCCTGTCACCCCGGAGGCCGGTGACATCGCCAGTCCGAATACCAGCACGATTGCCAAGGTCATTAACCCCACATGACCGGTGTCGATCATCCAAAAAGCCGGCCAGACACTGATGGCCATCAGGACCGCACCGGTGAAATACATGGTGCGCCGACCGAGAATATCCGACAGGTAGCCGCATGCCCCATAGCCGAAGATCGCGATGAAGGAGGCGAGAATGATGGCAAGGAGTACCGGGAGTTTTTCATAGCCAACGACCGTGGTGGTGTAGTTGACCATGTAGGCAATGAAAATATAGGCGATCACCCCTTGGGACAGGTAGCCACCGGCCACTAACAACACGGCGCCGGTATGGCGGGAGAACGCTTCTTTCAGGGGAAGCCGCACGAGTTCTTGACGGTTACGGGCGCGTTCAAATTCGGGTGATTCACCGACAGTCAGACGGATAAATAATCCGACAACAACCAACAATGCCGAAAAGAGGAAGGGGATGCGCCAGCCCCAGCTGATGAATTGTGCACTGGGCATCAATGCGACCAGCAAGAAGACAATATTGGCCAGGGCGGTGCCAGCTGGTGCACCCATTTGGGGAAAGGATCCAAAAAATCCACGTTTGCCTCGCGGGGCATGCTCCACCGCCATCAGTGTCGCTCCGCCCCATTCTCCGCCGACCATAAAGCCTTGGAAGAGGCGTAAGACGGTGAGCAATATTGGTGCGGCAATGCCAATGGTGTGGTAGCTCGGCAGCACCCCCATGAAGAAGGTTGCTGCCCCCATGCCGACCAGTGAAATCACGAGCATTTTCTTCCGCCCCACCAGATCACCAAAGTGGCCAAAGACAAAACCGCCCAGTGGTCGGGCAAGGAAGCCCACACCAAGGATCGCAAAGGACTGCAAGGTGCCCATCAGCGCGGAGGATTCAGGGAAGAACAGTTCGGGAAAGACCAGGGCGGCAGCGGTGCCGAAAATGAAGAAATCATAATATTCAATCGTGGTTCCCACCAGGGATGCGATTGAGACTTTCCACGGTTGGTTGGCCATGACTTTTCCTTCCGCCGAGGATATTTGCTGACATGTCTGATTTGCCGGTTAGGTTAACCTCAAATGACGCGTCGATACCAGTGGTGTTTCGGCGGACGAAACACGCGGATTTCAACGAAAAGGGCACAGCAGACCGGCCGCACCCGCGGTGCGGCCGGAGGAATTATTCGCTACACCTAGCTGCGTGGCTGTGGGATGACGTACGTGGTCACCACTTTGGCAAGCATGGTTTCTTCGTGGTGGTCAAACACCGCCGTATCGGTGACCACCAGGGTGCGACCAGCACGCACAATGGTGGCGGTGGCGATGGCATCACCGTGCTTGGTGTTGGATAACAAGTTGATTGATGATTGCACCGCGAGTGGAAACTGCCCCTGCGGTGCGTGAAATTTCGCCAACCAGGTTCCGGCGACATCAGCCAGCCCAAACAGCGCCGGTGCGGAAAACATTCCGGCCGGTTGGGTCACTTCCTGCCGCAGGGGCATCCCCAAACGCACGGCTTTCGCCGATCCGGTAATTGGATACAGCGCTAAGGTACGTGCGAGGTCATCGACAGTGGCATAAAACTCCCGCCACCGGGTGAAAAAATCTGGACTTTCCCCCATTAGTGGCCAGCTCGCGTTTCAATGGCGCGGGGTTCTTTAAGGACCCATTCGGGCTCGGCCACCAGCAGGCTGAGCTCCACATCTTCGCTTCCTTCAGTGATCTCCACGTCAACGACATAGCGGTAACCGGCGCGTTCACCAAAATCGATTGCGGGGATATCACCAGCTGGAGTGGCAAGGACGATGCGGCGGCAGTCGGGATCATGCTCCAACAGGTAGTGGGTCGCAGCCCACAAAGCTTCGGGGTCGGTCGTGTCCACCATGATCTCCACATCGCGCGCGCCTACGGGGTAGGCCTCACGCAGGCGTCCAACCAGGGTATGGCGCGAATAGATCGCTCCGAGATCAGCTTTACCCTTGGCGACCTGATAGCCAGCTTCCCACCCGGCGATCGGATCGATTACCGTCACCTGCCACGGGTCACCGGGACGCTTTGTTGAATAGAAAATTCCAGGAACATCCTGCTGCATTGCAGTGCCTTTCCTCGTAAACCTATCGTGCTTCCACCATCTCACGGATGGTGCGCTTATCGAGCTTGCCCGAGGAGTTGCGCGGGACGACATCGACGATCACAACT
>JAUNVN010000044.1:0-2548 GCA_030537655.1 Bowdeniella nasicola
AACGAAAAGGGCGAAGAAACCGGCATCAACGAGTGTGCGACCAAGTCGTTTGTATAAAACGGCATCACGCCTACCTCGGATGCCAAACACATTGTGGTTGCGCGTGACCCAATGCAGGCCGCTTCCAAAGATGTGTTGGTCGAGGTAATCGATCAGCAAACACGTGAACCAGAGGTTGGCTATAGCACAGAAAATCCGCTGGGAAGAAACGCAAAGGCGATTGTCGGCACACTTGGTGCACAGTTCCAGAACGCGACCAAGACGGTCGTCACCGCGTACTCTAAGGCGGCAGACAGTGATGAACTTGTCGAGCTTTCCAGCACCGCCCCGCTGAGTGGGGATACCACTGGTGGCCAGTCATTTTCCATTCCGGTCACCCCCGCGCAGCTGCAAGACTGCCCGACCATCGTCCTGAAAGCGACGGAGTCCTCGCATCCGAAAGCCCCAAGTGCTGCGATGCCGACCGCAAAAGATGATGCGTACTTGCCGTCCAACGAAGTAGCGGTGCCCGTGTGTGAACAGGTCGTCGTCACATTTGATGCGAACGGCGGTACCAGTGCAAAACCGATCGCGCCAGTGAAAGTATTGAAGGGCGATGCCCTGGGTGCGGACTTCCCGACTACCACCCCTGTGCGTGAGGGCTACACCTTTAAAGGGTGGGCGACCGCGCCTGACGCGACAGCCGGAAACTTCGATGACAGCACTGTCGTGAATGAAAATACGACCGTTTACGCCGTGTGGTCCACCCAGGCCATTGACTGGGGAAACACGAATGGTGATAGTGACGGAAACCTGGTCACTGTTCCGGGCAACTTCGATTACGGTCAGCAGCTCACGCCCACCGATTACAAGACCCTGATTGAAAACAGCAATAAGCTCCCAGCCGGCGCGGTCGTATCGGTGTCACCGGAAATCAACACGACCCCGACCGACAGCGCTGGTCATAACCAGACCGTGACCGTCACCGTGACATTTGGAGACGGGTCGACGCTCAGCGCACCGGTCGCTGTGACGATCAACCCTGCCAGCGACAGCTACTCACCGGTTGCCAATGCAATCGATGTTGAACAAGGTCAGCAGCCACGTGCTGGTGCAATCACCCGAGCGGTAACTGACGCAAATGGCAAGGTCTTTCCGAGCGGCACGGAGATTACGCTGAAGGAACCGGTAGACACCAGCGAACTGGGACCAACCACCGGGACTGTGGTGGTGACCTATCCCGACGGTTCGAGTGACGAAGTGAGCATCCCGATCAATGTCGTTGACACGTCGGATGCCGCAACCTACGACCCGGCCGTCGACCCGATCACCGTTCCCTACGGCGGCGACGTGCCCGCTTTAGAAACTGCGGTGACCAATACGGATGAGCTGCCATCGGCAACGACCTATACGGACGTGACTGCAACGCCGATCGACACCACGAAACCAGGTGAACAGGCAGGTAGTCTGCAGGTGAACTACCCCGACGGGACCTCAGAAATCGTGCCTGTCACTGTGGTGGTGCAGACCGCGGCTGCAAGCTTCGATCCGCAGGCGGCGCCGATCGATGTGAACTTGAATGAGCAGCCGACAGCGGAGCAACTGTTGACGGCAACGACCATCGACGGCACGAATCCGCTGCCAGCAGGCCCGAGTGTTGCCATTGCTGGCACCATTGACACGTCGGTTCCTGGTGAAATTGCCGATGTTCCTGTCCGGGTAACCTACCCGGACGGCACAACGGATGATCTCACCATCACGGTTAACGTCATTGATAACCGGACGGATGCGGAAAAGACTCCGCCTAGCGTTGTGGTACAACCGGTCGAAATTCCATACGGCGGCACGCTGGATGCCGAATCTGGCATTGCCAATGCGGCTGAATTGCCGGCTGGCACAACCTATACGGATGTAACTGAAGGCGGACTCGATACGACCACTCCTGGCTCCGCAGTCGCGAGCGTTGAGGTTTCTTACCCTGACGGCTCAACAGCGACGGTGGATGTGCCGGTGAAGGTGCTCTCCGCTGCCGACACGTTTACACCAGAAGCTGCGGCGGTGACGGTTGATCTGGGTGGCACTGTAAATGCAGCTGACACCATTGCAAACCTCGCAGATTTGCCAGAAGGCACGACAGTTGCACTACCGCCGAGCTTCAATACTGACGCTGCGGGTACGCAGACGGTGAACGTGACTGTCACATATCCCGATGGGTCGATCGATACGGTTGCCGTTGAGATCACGGTGGTTGATAACCGGACGGATGCAGAGAAATTCCCGCCCATTGCGGCACCACGTCCCATCGAAATTCCCTATGGTGACGTACTTGACGCCACCGATGGGATCGTCAACAAGGATGAACTGCCAGCCGAAACAACATTCGAGGATGTGAGTGATCCGGCGATTGATACCACCCAGCCCGGTGAGTACACCGCAAAGGTAAAAGTCACTTATCCAGATGACTCGAGTGCTTTGGTCGATGTGCCAGTGACGGTGCAGACAGCCGCTGACTCATTTGATCCGAAGCCGAAGCCTGTTGAGGTTGAGGTGGGTGGCACTGTGGATCCTG
>JAUNVN010000044.1:2648-8931 GCA_030537655.1 Bowdeniella nasicola
TTTGATCCGAAGCCGAAGCCTGTTGAGGTTGAGGTGGGTGGCACTGTGGATCCTGAGGGGGCGATCGAGAATCTCGATGAGCTGCCTGAGGGCACCACGGTGACGATTCCTGGTGAGGTGGATACCTCCAAGCCCGGTACTCAGACCGTTGAGGTTGAGGTGGTCTATCCGGACGGGTCGAAGGACACCGTCGAGGTGGAGATTACCGTGACGGATAGCCGCACGGATGCCGACAAGTTTGATCCGAAGCCGAAGCCTGTTGAGGTTGGAGTCGGGGAGACGGTTGATCCTAACGAGGCCATTGGCAACCTTGATGAGTTGCCTGATGGCACGACGGTGACGATCTCACCGGTTGACACCTCCAAACCCGGAACCCAAGACGTGACGGTAACCGTCACGTATCCGGATGGCTCGACCGACACATTCACCACCACGGTGACGGTAAAGGCCGCAACTACAACGCCCGATCCGGGCGAACCGGGGCGTGAACTGCCGATTACCGGCGCGCAGGCGGGTGTGCTGGGAACGCTTTCCCTGCTCACGATGCTTGCTGGCGTCGCAATCGTTGGCTACACACGTCGGCGTCAGGCCAGTTAACCACTGACCTGAATACGTTGGGGCCACGGGATTTCCCGTGGCCCCCTTCGTATGCCCTACCTGGCTACTCGCAAGATTCTTCAGCTCGGTAGGGCAGTGGTGAAAAGTGCGTCAAGCAACTGTCGATTGACGAACAGTACCTGCCTTCCGCTGCGTCCTTTCACAATCAGGCCCGAGTCGGCAATCAGGTTTAACCAGCGGGCAGCGGTTTGCCGCTGCGCGAGACCCGCCTCAACGACAGTGCCAATACGAAGATACGGGTTCGCAAACAGGAGCCGTGTGAGTGAGACAGCCGGCAGCTTCGGATGGTGTTGGCGAATTTCAGACTCCATGTGTTCGCGTAAACGTTCGGTTGTTTCAACCAGTTGCAGCGTCCATTTGGCGGTCGATTCGATGCCGGAAAGCATGAACAAAATCCATGGTTCCCACGCATCCTGCCGTGTCACCGCGTTCAACAGGTCGTAGTAGCGGCCTTTATGACGCATGATGTGTCCTGAGAGGTACAAAATTGGGCGCCGAAGCACACCCGTATGCATGAGAATAAGCAGATTCAAAATGCGGCCGGTACGTCCGTTTCCGTCGGTGAACGGATGAATCGCTTCAAACTGGTAGTGTGCCAGTGCCATCACCACGAGCGGGTCGAGACCGTGATCTGTGTGCAAAAACCGCTCCCGGGCAGCGAGATGATCGAGGATTACCTGTTTGCCTTCCGGTGGAGTGTAGATCCGTTCTGAATTGCGAGTTCCTCCGATGTAGGTTTCGTGGTGATCTCGAATGCCGACATCATGGCCGTGGAGATGTGAGCACACTGCGAGCGCTGTGCGCAGTGTGAGCGGATGTGTTTCCAATGCGTGGCAGCCTGCGAGCAGCGCTCCTCGGTAGCGCATCGCTTCTTTTACTTGGGGAGTGACATCCGAAAGGACCTGGTTTGCTGCTTTAAACAGCTCGTCGTTTGTTGTCACAATATTTTCGATTTCGCTCGATGCCTGCGCCTCCATCAGTGGGATCAGCCCGATCAGCACCTCGGGGTCGGGAAGGCGCTCATCGACACCATCGAGCCGTGCGAGTGCACGAGATGCGGCGATCGTTGCTTTCAGTACCCGCGGGGTTTCCACAGCGATCTTCGGTGGGAGAGGCGGAAGGTCTTGATAGGGCTGATCAGGGTGGTTCCACATGGTTGTAGCGTGTGAGGCGAGGAGAAACGTGTCGAAATTTTGCGTAAATTTCGACACGTTTTTTTGATATGTCGATGGCGTCGACATGTCGTATCTTGTCGAAGGCCTGATCATCGGACAGTTTGTGGGCTTGGCCATTGGGGTGGTCTGGAGTTGGGCGTATCTCGGTGTGTGCCTGTGTGGGGGGAATGGTCATCGGGTATCTCATCAAGAAAACCGGTGCGCACTGACAGTGACACGCGGTGATGCGCAGCGTTGAAAAATACTGAAATCATGCGATAAAACCACGAATTGTGAGAGTGGAACAACGCCGGTCAACCGCTGAGCGCGTCCCACAGTATGAAACGTTCTTTACTGCTGGGTACGCTTTCGGGCTATGGTCATTGACATGTTCTGCACTCGTCGAATGCGCCGCTGACGCGGTCCATCGCTGCCCAAACCGCCATCTGGCGATAACGGGCGTGCAGCCGAGAATCTGACCTTCGGGCTCTTTCTCTTTTCGGATTCTTGATAGATCGCGTCATCCCGGATCGGGTGCGGCGCAGGTCCTCACCTGGTCAGGCCCACGTCCTACCAAAGACCAAATCGAATGAGGATCCGATGTCTCAGCATTTTGAAACCCGTCAAATTCACGCCGGTCAGCGTCCCGATTCCGATACCGGTTCACGTGCCCTTCCCATTTACCAAACCACCGCTTACGTTTTTGACACCCCAGAACAGGCCGCAAACCGTTTTGCTCTCAAGGAACTCGGCCCGATCTACACCCGGTTGAACAATCCCACCAATGAGGTGGTCGAAAACCGGATTGCCGACTTAGAAGGTGGTGTCGGCGGCTTGCTCGTCGCCTCGGGACAGGCAGCCGAAACCCTCGCCATCCTCACCCTGGCACGCGCCGGAGACAATATTGTTGCCTCACCGTCGCTGTATGGGGGGACCAAGAACCTGTTCACCTACACCCTGCCGCGCCTGGGAATCGAAACCCGGTTCGTCGACAACCCAGATGATGCTGCCAACTTTGCGGCACTTGCCGATGAGCGTACCGTCGCGTTTTTTGGGGAAGCAATCCCGAACCCGAAAGGTGACATCCTCGATATTGAAGCGGTTGCCGACGCCGCGCACAACGCGGGTGTGCCGCTGATCGTTGACAATACGGTTCCCACCCCGTTCCTTACCCGTCCGATCGAATGGGGTGCCGACATTGTCGTGCACTCGGCAACGAAATATCTCGGCGGACACGGCACCGCGATGGCCGGAGCAATCGTGGATGCGGGCCGGTTTGACTACGGCGCCGATCCCGACCGGTTCCCCGGATTTAACAATCCCGACCCGTCATATCACGGCCTGGTCTACGCCCGTGATCTTGGCGCCGATGGTCCCTTTGGTGCGAACGTATCCTACATTTTCAAAGCCCGACTGGAAGGACAGCGCGATATCGGGTTTGCCTCCTCGCCTTTTAACGCCTTCCTTATTGCCCAGGGAATTGAGACGCTCTCACTGCGGATGGAACGACATGTTGATAACGCCCAGGCAGTTGCCGAGTTCCTTACCACCCGTCCTGAGGTCGGCCACGTTGCCTACGCGTCACTACCGGACTCGCCCTACTACGAACTGGCACAAAAATACTGCCCGCGCGGTGCCGGCGGGATCGTCACCATCGATCTGAAAGGTGGCCGCGAGGCCGGCCGTGCGTTCATCTCCGCACTCACGCTGCATTCACACGTGACCAATATTGGTGATGTCCGCTCGATTGCCACCCATCCGGCCTCCACCACACACTCACAGCTGTCTGAACAGGCCCTCGCTAATGCCGGGGTAAGTCCGGGCACGGTTCGCCTGTCGGTGGGACTCGAACATATCGACGATATTATTGCCGACCTTGAAGCCGGCCTGGCTGCCGCGGGGCAGGTGAGTGACAAATGAGCACCACCGCTCCCACTGACATTCCTGCAACCGGTGCCTGGCGGCAGGGCGACGATCCCGGTGAGCGGCAATTTGCGGATCTGGGAACCGTACTGCTCGCCAGCGGCGATCAACTTCCGGTCACACTCGCCTATGAAACCTTCGGCACCCTGAATGCGGCGCGCGATAATGCAGTCCTCGTATTACACGCGCTGACAGGGGAATCACACTGCGCCGACGGGCCGAGCGGGCCCGGCTGGTGGAGTGAGGTGATCGGTCCGGGGAAAGCCATCGACACCAACCGCTACTTCGTCCTCGCCCCAAACATCCTTGGGGGCTGTCAGGGCTCAACCGGGCCTGCCAGTATTGCCCCGGACGGCAAAGAGTGGGGGCCGCGATTTCCCAAGGTCACCGCGCGCGACCAGGTGCTCGCCGAATCACTGCTCGCCGATCAGCTCGGAATTGAAACCTTCGCGCTCGTCATTGGTGCATCCATGGGAGGCCACCGCGCCTTAGAATGGGCGATCTCCCGGCCGCAGCGCGTGGCACGCCTGGCGGTGATTGCCTCCGGTGCGCGCACCACCGCCGATCAGATTGGCTTCGCTCACACCCAGCTGCTCGCGATCACCTCAGATCCGAACTTTGCCGATGGGAACTATTACGACCGCGCACCTGGCCAGGGCCCCTGGCGCGGCCTCGCACTTGCCCGGCGGATCGCACACCTGTCCTACCGCACGGCAGGTGAGCTTGACGGCCGGTTCGGACGCCTGGCACAGCGTGGGGAAGAACCGTTGGACGGTGGGCGTTTTAGCGTGCAGTCCTATTTGGATCATCACGGTGAAAAACTCGCCCGCCGGTTCGATGCGAACTCCTACATCACCATCACTAACGCGATGCTCACCCACGATGTGGGTCGAGACCGCGGCGGGGTGCGCGCAGCGCTCGCTCAGATCGCAGCGACCACCCTGGTGGTTGCGGTCGATAGCGACCGGCTATTTGGCGCAGCCGAGTCGGACCTGCTTGCCGAGGCGATTCCACATGCCTTACCGCTGGCCGAGATTACCTCACCCTATGGTCATGACGCATTCCTCATCGAACATGACCAGATGAGCGCGCATTTGCGCACACTGCTGGCAGCGCCGGCGGGATGTTGTACGCGTGAAACCACCGCGGATACGTGCCTGCCCCATTACCACCGCCCGCATTGTGCGCTGGGTGTGGGCCAGAGCGCTTAAATGCTGGTGATTGCGAAAGAAACGAGAATCTGACGGCCAACCAGGCCGATAATGATTGCGGTTGCAACAGAGACGAACGTGCCGATAATGAAACGCTCGGAGACTGCCGGTGCTGCCCGCAATTCGGGGTAGCGCCCCAACCCCTTGATTGCAAGCGTGACCGCGACAATCGTCTCCGCTCCAAAAAAGATCGCGGTGGTAATGATGGTGCGTTCCAAAATGCCAATCACTCTCCCGCCGCGCATCACCTCGCGGGCTGCGTCGGGCGGCGCATTCAGGACGGGGATCGGCGATGGTGGCATCCGGGGGCGGGGTGCCTTTGCGATCGTAAGGACCGCAGCGGTTAGCGCCCAACCGATAAAGATCGAGCCCAGCACGCTGGCGCCCCAGGTGGCCAGGACCGGCAGGGAAAGGGAGGGAAGGAGGGGGATCTCAGACATCTTCCTCCTGCCAGGGCTGTAGGAGTGTGATCAGGGCGGCGCGCGCCTCGCTTATTTCACGGTGATGAGCTGCGCGTAATACCCGGGAGATCGCCTGGGGACTGACCTGTTCGGCTTTGGCGATCTCGACGCCGCTGGCACTATCAGCCAGTGCGCTGATGTGCCACTGCCGGTCGGTTCTCGCGGACAAGATCGTTGCCATCAGTCGCCACATGGCCTGTGCCTGCATGCTGGCTTGAGTGCCGGTGCGATCTTCGGTGCGAAATACGGCGCTGCCGGCTTTCTTTGCCTCGTCGACGGCGATGCGGGCCGCACGCAGTGCCGGGCCGTCGGCGGTGCGCGCCGTGGCGGCTATAGGTGTATCCACCGTGCCAAGTCCAACACCGATATGCCAACCACCACTGCGGGTGAGTGTGATCAGTGAGGTAACGAGCGCATCGGCGCGGGTTAAAATCCCTTGAAACTCATCTCCGATTGTGCGTTCAAATGGGCATACGGTTGTGACGTCTCGCAGCAGTGTGAGGGCCTCGGGGACACGATTAGGACTCGTGCGTGAGGAACGCTGATCGGCGGTCAACACAAACATGGAGATATCATACAATGCTGGTTGATTTCTTGGTATCAACCATTTTTGTGTGATGTGTGCATCTTGGGTTTGAACTTGGCATCCGATGCCGTTTTCCGTCAGGACTATCTGGCATGTCACGATACGGTATGGAAACGATTCGGTTAGAACTTGCAGATGCCTATCTGCGCAGCTGGTCAAGCTCGCTGCAATGGCGCAGTGATACGGAGGTGGCGCTGGCGCGCAGTGCCTTTTATCCCGGTGGTGGCGGACAGGTTCCCGACCGGGGAGTGATGGAGATGGCGGGAGAAACCCTGCCGGTGCGATGCCGCGGAATTCGCGATGCAGCGGTGAGCATACAACCGGAGATAG
>JAUNVN010000044.1:8941-9655 GCA_030537655.1 Bowdeniella nasicola
GCAATATCATGCAATGTTGATTGATCTTTAGAGGTCAACCATTTTCGGCTGATGAGTCCGCCTCGGGTTTGAACTTGCAGTCCGAAGCCGTTTTCCGTCAGGACTACCTTGCATGTCACGATCCCGAGATGGAAGTTCCTTACCGCGCAGCGAAAGCGACCTTTCATCTCGATTGGCCGCGCCGCTATTTTGCTATGCGACTGCACACAGCATTCCACGCGTTGGTGGGGCTAGCATATCCCGACTATGGGGCGCGCGTGGCAGGCGGAGATATGCCTGAGCGGCACGCACGGCTCGATTTCACGCCCGAGATTGATCGCGCGGGGATTGAATCCTTGGTGGAGCAGGCCAATAGGGAGATTATTCGCGGGGGACCGGTGACGGTGGAGTCCCTGCCTGCAGCTCAGGCACGCAAACAGCCGGAGCTGATCAAACGTGCCGACAATCGGATCCCGCACTCGCGCGTACACTATCGCGTGATCCATATCCACGTGGTGGATCGGCTAATTGATGGTGGTATCCACGTGGCAGATCTCGGTGAGGTGGGGGCGATTCGGATCCTGAAAATCTCGGCGGTAGGTAGGGGACGCAAGCGCCTGAAGTTCACCATTGACGCTTTTGATCACCATGGCGAATGATCGTAAAAACATGGTACTTAGATGAAGATCTCTCGCCGGCAGGGCACTTGGGGGTCTAAGGTGAGGAGAGTGAAAC
>JAUNVN010000045.1:0-9308 GCA_030537655.1 Bowdeniella nasicola
AACGAGGACCGACCGGTTGGTATGTGAGCGGCGGCGTTCAAGTGCGATGAAGGCTGCGAGCAATGCCAGTGAAATCACCAACATGAAACTGATGGGCGAAAGCGTCCCATCTGGAGTGTGGAACCAACCGAAGGTTGACGATTCAATCAGCGCAAAGACCATGGAGGCCAGTGCGATCGAGATCAGCGCAATGCCGGGAATATCGAAATTGGCAAGCGTACGTGAGGCGTTGGGATCACGCGTATTGGGGGTGTAGCGCAGCAATCCGATCAGCGCGATGAGGCCAAAGGGAATATTGAGCCAAAATGCCCACCGCCACGAAAATGTTTGCGCGAGAAACCCGCCCACAAGTGGACCAACGGCGGCCATCCCGCCGATCATGGATCCATAGACGGCAAAGGCGATGGAACGGTCGCGTCCGCGAAACATTGCGTTAATTGTCGACAGTGCAGCCGGCAGGACACAGGCGGCCCCCAGCCCCTGGATGAAGCGGGCGGTAATGAGAGTTTTAGGTCCGATAGCGGCCCCCGCCCCCAGTGAGGCGAGCAGGAAGACCGTCAGTCCCATTGCGCCGAGCGTGCGCCTGCCAAAAACGTCACCGCCGCGCCCGGCGGTGATGATGAAGGCAGCAAAGACCAGGGAGTAAATCGCATTCATCCACTGCGCGTGTGAGGCGCTCAAGTGGAGGTCACGGATCACGATTGGCAGGGCAACGTTGGCAATCGTGGCATCCATGATCACCAGCGCCACCCCGAGTGCGATAGCTGCGAGAGCAAACCAGCGGTGGGTGGTGGGTTGTGGCGTGGTGGGAGACGTTTGCATTACATCCTTTCAAAACTGTCGAAAACCGTTGCTGACCGGTCCTATTTTCCGCCCGGTGTGACGAGTCTACAAGTGTTATCGACATGATGTCGATAACATTGTGACAGCGAAGCCCCTCTGCGCGCCCATGATTGCGGCGCAACATGCGGTAAAGTGAGCAATGGCACATTTTAGTGACACGGTGTCTATATGATTGGCGTGAGAGAGCACAGCCTTGAGACGGTAAGGATTTGTGCAGGAGTGATTGGGTGCGAGGTGGGAGATGCGTGAGGTAAGCAGGACTCCCGTTTACCCCCCGATCATGCCTAAGATGCAATGGGAAGCGCGCCACATGTCCGCGCCTAACCCGACAGTATAGGAGGGATAGCGTGCCGAAGATTGAAGCGGCAACGGTCGCCGAGCATCGTGCGATGCGTGAACAGCAGGTATTGCAAACAGCTGCTGATCTATTGGTGGCAGGTGGACCCCAAGCGCTCTCACCAGCCGCCGTGGCAAAACGGGCCCGCATTTCACGCACGGCGGTCTACCACTATTACCCCTCATCGGCCGAACTGCTGCTTGGAGCACTCGAACATCTCATGTCCCAGGCAGTTGCTGATCTAGAAGAGGCTATTGCTGAGGCGGGTCCCGGACCGATGGATAAAATCGAAGCGTATGTGCGCACTTCTTTACATTCAGCCGCCACCGGCTATTGCGCGGGGCTGATTGATCCATCCGCAATTCCCGACGATCAGCGTACCCGCCTGGCCGAATGGCATGAACGCCTGCTGGCTCCGCTGCGCGATATTGCACAAGACTGTTCCGCACCGGATGCCACCTTGGCCGCGCAGCTGGTCCAGGGGATGATTGACGCGGCTGCCCGTGCCGTAGCAGAAGGAAAAAATTTGCGCGAGGTAACTGAAACCACCCTGGTATTACTGCGCGCCGCACTCGGTCGACCTCACGGCGGGGTCATCGTCAACTAGTATGTGGTGCCGGAGGAGCAATAACCGTGCCAACCTTGGCTGACCTATTAGCCCCCTATCGCTCTGCCCCCGATATCACCGCTGCCGATGTGCGCCGCGCGCGCACCGGGCGCACCCGCCCGCTGGTCGTCTTAGATGACCACGCTTCGGGCACCCAATCGGTGGCCAACTTACCGGTTGTCACCGGCTGGTCACCAGAGGACCTTGCCTGGGCGCTGAGCCAAGATGCGCCGGCCGTTATCGTTGAGACCGGCACGCGCGCCATGCGCGCCGCCGATACCGAAGTGCGAGATTTCGACGTCACGCGCGCCGCGCTCGCGGCTGCTAACCAGCTCAATATTGACATTGACATTGCGCTGCGTTCAGATTCCACGTTACGCGGACACTACCCGCTAGAAACGGACGTGATTGCCGCGTGTATCCACGATGATGCCAACCATCATGTTGACGGGTTAATCATGTGTCCGGCCTACCCTGAAGCAGGACGGATCACGGTGGGAGCAACCCACTATGTCCGCGACACTGATGGTATTTACCATCCGGTAGCCCAAACGGCATTCGCTCGCGGACCAGACTTCCCATTTTCTACGTCCAATATTCCCCAGTGGATTCACCAGCGCACCGGTGGGCGAATCAACGCTGAAGACGTGCTGTGTATTACCTTGGACCTGCTGCGGTCAGGACCCGATGCGGTCTCCAATTTGTTGATGCAGGCGCGCCGGCATACCCCGGTTGTTGTTGATGCGGTCAGTGAAGCTGATCTGCGGTGCCTCGCGATTGCCCTCTACCGCGCCGAAGCGCGCGGACGGCGCTTCCTCTTTCGGATCTCTCCGCAGTTTATTCGCGCCTATCTCGGATTGATGCCCCCACCGGTCCTATCGGGTAGCGATATTGCCGCGCTGCGCGGGGAGCAGAGTGCAGCAGCAGCGAAAACGGGTCTGATCATCGCTTCCCAAGCCACCGGTGCTATCGAAGAACAACTGCACGTACTGCGCCGCCGCCGCGCTTTGCGGGAGGTCGAAATCAATGTGCCAGCGCTGCTTGATCATCGACGAGACCAGCATATTGCCGAGGTTGCTGCCCGCCTGATCCAAGGTTTGCAGGTCGACCATACCGTTGCTCGCCTGTCCCGCGAAGGTGAAGCGGGGATCTCCGAATTTCGTCTCCAACCGCGCATTGCTACCGCGCTGCTGGCGATTATTCGCGACGTGCAGGGGGCAACCCCACTGCGGTTTGTGGTCTCACGTGGTCAAATGATTGCAAATACGGTCGCCCAGGGGCTCGGGGTACGTCGTGCCTGGGTGCGCGGAGCCCTCCTGGATGAAGGTGTCTCCCTGTGGCAGGCTGACGGCGGCCCGGCAGATGGCGTCCCCTTTGCCGTCTACGCTGGCAGTCTTGGCGATGACCAGGCGCTTGCTGACGTGGTCGACAAATGTGCGAACCTGACGATCCCTCCACGGGAGATACCCACCGATGCCACGGTGAGAACCAAACCGGCACGTGGGACGCGGATTGCGGTCATCGGCCTGGGGGCTACTGGATTACCGATTGCCGCCCATCTGGCTGAACACTTCAGCCTCAGCGGATATGACATTGCGGAAAACCGGCGCCAAGCTGCCTGGCACCACGATGTTCCCGTCGCCCTTTCCATTGCCGATGCCGTTGCTGGGGCGGACTATGTGCTACTGAATTTGCGTGATATCACCCAGGTGCGTCAGGTATGTTTCGATCCTGATGATGGGATTATCGGCAAGGTTCCCGCCGGGACGGTCGTCGTGCTGTGTACGACCGTTGGTATCCACGAAGCTGAAGAACTTGCCGCAGAACTTAGCGCAGCGGGGATTCATCTGGTTGATGCGCCAGTTGCGGGCAGTCCCGACCAGGCCCGCACCGGCAGACTGCTGATCGCCGCGGGAGCCAGTCCCCAAGCATTCGATGCGGCTGCCCCTGTTCTCGAGGCGATGGCTGAACGAATCGTCCATGTCGGCCACAAGCCGGGAAGCGGGCAGGCCATGAAGACTGTCAATGCCCTGCTGACGGGTATTCAGGTGCTCGCCGGTGCCGAAGCACTGTCATTTGCGAGTGCCCTGGGATTACAGCGCGATGTCGTGGTGGACTATCTATCCGCGGCCGATACGGCCTCCCATGTCCTTACCCAACGCACCTCCAGGATGGCACGTGGACCTCAACCGGGTGATCCGGTTCACCGAGCGCTGGGGGTGACATTGAAAGATCTTGGGATTGTGGCAGCCACGGCCTATCAGCGCGGGGTTGGGGTTCCACTGGCTGGCCTTGCAGAACAGCTGTTCTTACTTGCGCAACGTTCGGGCTGGGCAGAAGAAGATGATAGTGCGATTATTCGCCTGACTGAACCGGAAGGAATCTAGCCATGGCGATGCTGTGGGAACCCATTGCATTGCATGCCGGTGACTATCACGCCACGATTGATCCAACCGGTGCAAGTCTGGCAAAACTGACCTATCGGGATATGAATCTGGTGCGTCATTATTCCCCTCACCAGGTGCGGCCCGACTACGCGGGTGCGACCCTGGCGCCGTGGCCGAACCGGATTGTTGATGGAATATGGGACGATGACCGAACGAGGCGGCAATTGCCGATTACCGAAGTCGCCCGCAATCACGCACTGCACGGACTGGTGAGTGAGACGGTCTTCGAACTGCGTGCCCACACCGCGAGGCACGCTCGCCTCGCGACCACGATTGCCGCGCGAGCGGGTTACCCCTACCGTGTGGATCTCACCGTCACCTTCGACCTGGATGCGAGAGGTGGCCTCAATTGGCAGGTGCGGGCTACCAGCCGTAGTGACGGCGCCCCGATCGGTCTGGGAATTCATCCCTATCTGTGCGTTGCGGGCAGTGGGGTCGATGACTGGCACCTGCGTGCCAATACCGCAAGAATGCTCACCACCTCCGGGCCACGTCTGCTTCCCGGAGAGGACATCGCGCTGCCACCGGCGTGGGATTTTACTGCCATGAAACCCCTTGCCAACCAACAGCTTGATCATGCATTTCGGCTGGGAGGTCCCGCCGCTGTTGAATTGCATGCCAGCAGCGCAGCTCCCGGTGACATTAGTGCGCTGCGCGTGAGCTCCAATGGGACGTGGTTACAAATCTATACCTGCGATGCTCCCGGGCCTGCCCAGCGACGCTATATTGCAATCGAACCGCAAACCTGTGCTCCCAATGCCTTTAATGCCCTCCACGATCCCCAGCTGGGAGTGGAGCGTGTGAATGCGGGCGACACCCGCGAACTACGGACGACGATTACTGCCGTGTGTGCGGGCTAAATTCTGGGGCGCGCCGCAGTGTTGCCGCGGGCAGAGAGGTCAGCAGTGCCTGCATCTGCGGGCGGAGTGGGGTGAGGTTTCCTTCAGCAGAACTGGCAATGTAGTGGCGGAAAAATGTGGTTAACGCCCCGGTCGGATCAGCGGGTTGCGGTTGGTGGGTTAGGTTGCGATGACGACTCCCACCCAGCGAAATCAACAGCATGGGAGTATCGGGCGCATCGGGGTAGATTCTGGGCATCGTGAAATCGACATCGATCAGGAGTGCACCGGCACGGCGATAAAATGCCCACCGCCGCGAGGGGTCACCAAAATGCGGATGGAATGCGGCACGGCGCGGATCTTCGACCTCACCGATGATCAACTGCGGTTGAAGCACCCGCTCCCAATGGGCGATCGCCCGCGGTAGCAACGTGCTGCCGATACCGGTGCCGCGTGCTCGATCTGAAACCGCCAGCCAGGTTAAAAGGACGATATCGCTGGTTTCAAACCAGCTGGCAATCGCGACGCCAAGGTCCAGATCACCACAACGTGCCACCTGGATATCCATCTGTCCGGTCTGCCACGCGGTGACAATCTCATCAAATGGGGAGAGCTCGTGAGCGGGAAAGCTCGGTTCAAGCAGCTGGCGATAAATCGTGGCCAGTTCCTGTGGCCGTGTGGGAGTGGTGAGGTGGAAATTCATTTGTCGTTCAACATGTCGAAATAGGGCATCTCATAGCATAGTGGAAACAACAGAAAGGACTGTGTCATGGATCTTGGTATTTCTGGGCGGAGCGCGCTGGTGTGTGCGTCCACGTCGGGACTCGGCTACGCCATCGCTTTGCAACTCGCCCGTGAAGGGGTACGTGTTGTGATCAACGGCCGCAACTCTAAACGAGTTGATCAAGCGGTGGCCCGCATTCTCGATAGCGGTGGTGATGCTGTTGGGATTGCCGCAGACCTTACCGAGCCTGGCGCACCGCAAGAACTTGTTGCGCGCGCCCGGGCGGCTGTTGGTGATATTGACATTGTCGTCCTCAACTCCGGAGGTCCCGCACCAGCGCCGGCAATGGCGGTTGATAACGATGGGGTTAGTGCCGCGGTTGATTTGCTGTTACGACCACAAATCGCCGTGATTCGCCAACTGCTTCCGCAGATGCGTGAGCGGCGCTGGGGTCGGATTCTCGCCATTGGGTCCTCCGGAATTCAGGCGCCACTGCCAGATTTAGCTCTGTCGAATTTAGGGCGCGGCGCCCTGGCGGGTTATTTGAAAACCCTGGCTGGCGAAGTGGCAGGTGACGGAGTGAATGTGAACTTGATTTTGCCCGGTCGCATCGATACGGATCGGGTGCGCAGTCTTGATGCCCAAACCGGTGAACGGCTGGGAACCAGCGCCGATGCGGTCCGCGCCGATGTGATCGCCACGATTCCGGCGAATCGCTATGGCGAAAGTGAAGAATTCGGTGCAGCTGGGGCGTTCTTATGTTCAGCCCAGGCTGGCTATATCACCGGGATAGCGCTGCGTGTTGATGGTGGAGCGGTCCAATGTCTCTAAGACGCGCCGCCCACGCGAAACCGGCGGCACCACCCACCACCGGTGCCCACTCCCTCGCCCAGCGTGCCCGCCACGAACTAGCCGGCTATGCCGAAGCGGTGGGACCCACCGCCCCGACGCTGTGTGACGGCTGGCAGGTGGCTGATCTGATCGCCCACCTATATGTGCGTGAACATCGGCCCACCGCACTGGTGGGCATTACCGGGGGGATGTTTGCCCACGTGGCTGAAGATGAAATGCGGCGGGTGCTGACCGACCGGGGTTTTGATGCCCTGCTTAATAGCGTCGCCACCGGGCCGCCGAAGCTACTTGCGCGATTCGATTCAAAAATCAACACGTTGGAATATTTGGTGCACGGTGAAGATATTCGCCGTGCCAACCCCAATACCCCATTAGCGCCGATGGACGTGACATACGCAGATCGAGAGGAGATTGCGGGCTATTTTGGTGCGGCATGCGCATTTTTGTCGGCGCCCAATGACCAGCTCACCTACCTGCAAGCCACTGACATTCATCGCCGTGAGCGCACATTACGCCAGCGCCCCACCTGGGTGCTCGGCTCCGAACGTGAACATCGTCAGCAAGGGTACCAACACGATACCGTTCGGCGGGTACGCGGACCGGTTCGTGAATTGGTGTTGTATGCCTTTGGACGCCGTGCGGTTGCCGACGTGGTGATTACGCGCGCAAACCGTGCGGGGCAGTGAGATGAGTAAAGCAAAAAAATTCATGAAATTCGTGCAGGTGGCCGGACCGGCATTTGCCGTGCTGCGTAGTCAACTGCCGAAAGTCGTCGCGTTTTTGGATGAAAATCCACAGGTGAAAGCCCAGGTTAGTGACGCGATCACCAAGGCAACCAAGTGGACTCGTTCATCATTTTCACCCCAGGCACTACTTGAGCGGGTGGGCGTACTGCGCGAACAGGTCGACTATCTGCATCGCAGCGCCGATGATGCGGGCGAAGTTGCTGAAGCAGAACGGTTCGCTCGCCAACTGGATCGGATTGCACATTCCATCATGCTTATTGAAGCGGCTACCGGACGACAGCGTCGCCGCCAAATCACGATGATTCGCGCTCACTTGGAATCGCTATCGGAAGAGATTTTAGCGCGGTTTATCTCCGAGACAATTGAAGACGAACAACGTCACCGCCCACCCCGACCGCACCACCAACTCGGTTGGAAACAACGATGACATCACG
The DNA here is from genome assembly GCA_030537655.1 of Bowdeniella nasicola. Lineage (GTDB taxonomy): Bacteria > Actinomycetota > Actinomycetes > Actinomycetales > Actinomycetaceae > Bowdeniella > Bowdeniella nasicola_B. Next base: position 7,830 of record JAUNVN010000045.1, read on the forward strand.
CCGCGTACCTGTCAGGAGCGTTAGTGAGGGCACACCGGCTGCTATCGCCCGGTAGCTCAATAGCGATCATCTGCCACCATCGTTGGGCAGTGCCGATCCGGTGCCTGCCGTGAGCTGTCAGTGGGGTGATAACCGTGAGTGCCAGCACCTATCGCTGCGGATCTGAGCGTGGTGGCCGATTGACGGCTGCGTCCTGGGGTGAGTGATGTTTCAGCAGTGGAGCCAAAACCGTGAGCACCGATTGCGGCAGGACGAATATTAGGGGGATTTCATCGCCCTTGTTGCGCTGGGTAAGCCTTTAGACTATCGGTGGAAGCAGCTGGCGGGGAGGCGCAATGCGACGGCTTGGAATAGTGATGCTGTCAGGAGTAGTGCTGAGCGTAACGGCGATCGGAGCCGTTGCAGCGCAATCACATGATCTAGGTTTCGGCAGTTCGCCGTCACGGTCGATCCCCGCTGATATCGACCTGCATGAACGACTCGGAGATGGACTTGGATACGGCGATCATAGCTACGTTTTCGAAGTGGTGAGCGCCAATGAACTCGACGAGATGCGCAACGAACTTGCTCAGATCTTCGCGATGGATTCGGGTTTTGCCGACCTCGTTGAGATGCAGGTGCAGCCGAGTGAGTGTGAGCCGGTATTCTCCCAGGTAACCAATCCGGATCTCACCCCCACCGGGGCAAGTGAAGTTGCAGTCAGTGAATTTCAGCCCTATGTCGGTGGTTCGGAATTCGGCGAGGGAACCTCCGGGGTGATTATCGTTGCTCGTGATGCGCCTCGTCCTGACCTCACCCAGGATGCGGCACTGGTGGAAACCTGTGCCGATATGACGGTGACCATGGCGATGGAGCTGTTTGGTGAGGGGTTTGAGGTGAACTCGGTGATACACCTGGAGCCGATGCCGTTTGATCTTGGGGGCGACAACCAGGCCGGCTACATGATGACGACAATGATCGGCAATATGGATGAGCTGCTTGGATTCTCCTCGGAAACAGAATTCGGTGATGACAGTGACGTGGATCTGACCTATCAGGCAACGACACTGGCGGCAGCAACGCTGAGTATTGATGACTTTGTGATAACGGGCATCCTGGTTATTCCCCCAGGCTCGCAGGTAATCTCCAATCCGCACCAGCTGCTTGACTATCTTGATGAGACAGTCACCCGGTTGGAAACGCCCCTTGACGAACTCACAGCCGGGTTTTATCCCCCGTTTGGACACTAACGCAGCAGGTAGACCACACCGCCGTCAATCAGCAAGAAATGCTTTTGGTTCAGGTGTTGAATATTGAACATATGCGCCGTGTTCACGCGCTGCTCCCATGTGACGGGGTGGCCATAGCGGCGGTATTGGTCGGCCTTCAGCGCTTTGTCATCACCCGGTGGCTCACCCGCCGGTTCACGAAAGTCAATGCCGGCAGCCATCTCGCCATTGGTGCAAAGGGCGCGCGTGTAGTCGGCAAAGAACACCACGT
>JAUNVN010000045.1:9318-9582 GCA_030537655.1 Bowdeniella nasicola
TAGCTTTTAGCGCCCCGGAGGCGCCGATCAGATAGCTTTGCTGATCTGCCAGGCTGGCCATCTCACTGAGCCCACTGATCGCATCGGCGAAGGATACATACAGGTGGAGCCCGGCATCTTCATAGATCCTGAGTGCTTCGCCAGGAATGTCAAAGGTGTAGAGCTCTTCGGATAATGATCCATCCATGACCTTGACCTGATAGGTCAGCGGATCACGGAAAATCACCCCGTCTGGATACATGCCATACACCTGGCCGGCAACCG
>JAUNVN010000046.1:0-3162 GCA_030537655.1 Bowdeniella nasicola
CAGCGGGAAACGTAACACGCGGAGTTGCCACTGATTCACCGGATCAAGCAGTACCGCGATCAGTACGGCAACCAGTACCGGTACGACAACAATCTGCATCCAATAAAGCGCGTAGACCAGCACGGCCATCGCGATACCGATGACGATTAAACGCCACGACCAGGAAGCCATCGCCCGCACGGACCAGGGCACAACATGATCGGGTTCATCAGCTGCTTTAGCTTGCAGTGAGGAAAAATCTTCGTCAGGGTGGAGAGTGTAATCGGATGTTGCGAGTTGCTCCTGTGCAGTTTGTAACCGCAGTCGAAGCGACTGGGTGGCCTGGGTTAACCACCCGGGAAGTGAACGGCGCATAGCTGCTTAGCTTTCTGTCGTGCCAGTAGACTACTACACGATAGCCATAAACGATGATCAGCGAAACCTGGGAGAACGAGTGGTGTTGGGAAATAATTCCACGGCAGGACACAGCGACGCACCAGCTGAAATCGGCTTTGCGATGGGGTGTTTTTGGGGTGTGCAGCGGCTCTTTGATTCTCTCGAGCAGGTGGTCTTAACGACCGTTGGCTATATGGGAGGCACGCTCCCATCACCAACCTATGAGCAAGTATGTCGCGGACAGAGCGGCCATGCCGAGACGATCTGGGTCACCTACCGCGGTGATGTGGCGGAATTGATCACGGTATTTTTTGAAAATCACGATCCCACTCAAGGTGATCGCCAGGGCAACGATATCGGCTCGCAATACCGCTCAATGATCTTCCCCACCACCCAGGCGCAAGCGACCTGCGCCGCGAAGCTGGCCGAGCGGTACGCCACCGCACTGAGCGCCCGCGGATTTGGGCCGATAACCACCGAGATCGCAACGGTGGGCGCACATCGGTTTTGGCCAGCTGAGCAGTGGCACCAAAAATATTTAGAAAAAAATCCGGGTGGATACTGTCCTGTTCACGCCACCGGTGTGTGCTTGGCCTAGGCGAGAACGTGGCGAAACTCTACTTCCGCTACGGCGCGATGAATTCGGGTAAGTCGACCGCGCTATTGCAGGCGGCTTACAACTATGAAGAACGCGGGCAGCGGGTTGTGGTTGCCAAACCACGCATTGATACCAAGGGCGCCAGCCAGATCCTCTCCCGGCTGGGGGTGGGACGGCAGGTGGATTTTCTCTTCGATGCGGATGATGATGTCCGTTTTCAGTTTCGCGCCTATGCGCGCGGGGATCAACCCGATACTCTCGTGCCGCATCTGGCCGCGCCGCCGGTGGCGTGCTTCCTGATTGACGAAGCCCAGTTTTGTACCCCCGCCCAGGTTGACCAACTGTTAAAGATTGCGGTTGTTGATGAGGTACCGGTCCTCGCCTATGGGATCCGCACCGACTTTCAAACGCGGGCTTTTCCAGGAGCCCAACGCCTGTTAGAAATTGCCCATTCCCTTGAAGAATTGAAAACGATTTGCCGCTGTGGGCGCAAGGCAATGTTTAACGGGCGCAAACTTGGCGACCAGTTTGTTTTTGCTGGCGACCAGGTGGCAATCGACGGGGTGAATGTCACCTATGAATCACTGTGCGGGGCGTGCTATCTCAAAGAATCAGGCGGGGTGTTCCTGCCCGAACACCCCGCCTGATCACCGATTGGCTATCTTAGCCAGCCTGGAGAATATCGACGACAAAGACGAGAGTTTCATCCGGGCCGATCCCCGCTGCTGGCACTCCAGCTGGACCGTAGGCCAACGGGGAGGGAATCGTCAGCAGGAGCCGATCGCCCACCTTTCGTCCCACCAGGGCCTCATCCCATCCGGCAATGACCATCCCCACCCCAATGGGGAAATCAATGGGGGCGCCGCGATCATAAGAATTGTCGAACACCGCCCCATTCCAGCTCTGTCCCAGGTAGTTGACCGTGATGGTATGACCGGTTTCAACCACGTCACCGTTGCCGGCGGTTAACACCTCCACCTGGAGGTCACTGGGCGCGGCGGTAGGTGGAAAGGTGATGGTTGGTTTGTCTCCGAAGTCACCGGAGGCGTGCAGGGTATCTGCCATGAATGCTGTCCTTTTCGGTTGTGAACTAGTCGCGGAAGATCGCAAGAATCCGCAGGAATTCGAGGTACATCCACACCAGGGTGACGGCGATCCCGAAGGCAGCACCCCAGGCGTATTGATGCGGCAGACCGCGCGCAATTCCCTGCTCGATGGAGTCAAAGTCCTGGATGAGACACCAGGCGGCGAGGAAGACCGCGAAAATACCAATCACGATTCCCAGTGGAATGCCCATAATGGTCACGCTCCGCAGTCCAAAGCTGCCGCTTGACACGCCGGTAGCCATCAACACCAGATTCACCAGCGAAAAGACCAGATAGCCGAGCATCGCGATCAGTAACAGCCGGGTGCTCCGTGCGCTCACGCGCACCGTCCCGGTTTTATACAGCACCAAACACACCGCGAAGGTGGCGATCGTCGCGAGGATTGCCTGGCTGACGATCCCTTGGAATGCGGCTTCAAACATCGCGGAAATTCCGCCCAGGAACGCCCCTTCAGCAACGGCGTAGGCCATGATGAGTGCGGGGCTGGGCACGCGTTTGACCGCGTTGATAAGTCCGAGCACGAATCCGGCAGCCAGCCCACCATAGGTGAGCAGTGCGGATGGGCCGATTACGATCCAGTGCAGCGCAGCGACAGCCACAATGGTTCCCAGCACAATGCCAGTTTTCATAATCGCGTCATCGAGTGTCATTCGTCCGGTCTCGAGCGCACTGGCTGCTGGCTGTTGATAGTGGGCGTGCAGATCACGAGCACTGATGGCATTCGTCTGCTGCTCGCGATCTGGCGGGGTCGGATGTGCTCCCACCTGGTAGCCGGGCATTGCCGGATATCCCGCGGGGGTTTTGCCTCCCTGGTCACTAAATGCCGGGGCGGATGAGAAATAGGGGTTGGCCATGACTCGTCTCCTTGAGGCGGGCGAATTCCATTGTATTCATCCTAGGGTACCCCCATTTGCCGCCTCTCGGACGATTCACCTCTTCGCGCTCAGCGATAAGCTCACTCTATGAGGCTTCATCACCCCCATGCCCCAGCGAGTTCGCCTGCTCGGAGCGCACACGCGCGCGTTGGGCTTGCCTATCGGCGCGGGCGCGTGCGCGAATATCTTGGCCGCCATCCATGGTTGA
>JAUNVN010000046.1:3194-3482 GCA_030537655.1 Bowdeniella nasicola
CCTGATGGTGGCGGTGTGCTATCTGGTTGCAACCCTTCCGGACCATCGGGTCACAACGCCGGGGATGTCTCGCACCTACCTGGTGATATTGATCGGCGCAACGATGGTGGCACTCATCTTCCGCCGGATGCTCCCACTGAGCGTCTTCCTGTTCGTCATCGCACTTCCGCTCACAATCCGAATTGCGATCCTCGGATTTGTTCCCGACCCGCCGCTAGCTGAGATCATGCCCGAGCACCAGGGGCTTTCAGTCAACGGCCGCGCCATCACCACCCAACTGCCCTTTAT
>JAUNVN010000046.1:3492-9570 GCA_030537655.1 Bowdeniella nasicola
GTGAGCTACACCCTGGGCGCGGAGAAGAAATTACGGATCTCACTGCCCACAATATTCTGCTCCTGGGTGGGGTTGATCTGCGTGGTACCGATCTTTACTGATCCGGCCGACCATAATGTGTGGTGGGGTGTTTTAACCCTCTTTATCGCCGTTAGTTTCCTTATCGGCTCCAATGTGCGTTCTTCGCGCCTGCGGGTACACGAATTAGAAAAACGTGCCCACCAAATCGCCCTTGAACATCAACAGCGCGAACAGTTAGCCGTCAGTCAAGAACGCACCCGCATTGCCCGCGAGATGCACGATGTTGTCGCCCACTCGCTGTCAGTGATGGTGACTTTGGCCGAAGGCGCCGCAATTGCGCTGGATCGTAATCCTCAGATGGCAAAAACTGCGATTGGGCAATTAGCGGAGGTTGGGCGAGAATCACTGCAAGAAACCCGCCGGCTGGTTGGCGTATTGCGCGATGACACGAGCGAGGCAACCAATATGCCAGCTGAAGTCCCCCAGATTATGCAAAACGGCGCTCCGCGTGACCCCCAACCGGGAGAAAAGGATGTTGCCGATCTGATTGCCTCCTATCAAGCTGCCGGGATTCCGGTGCACTTTCATGAATCGGGGCCACCCCTGCCCACGGATGCTGGCTTACACCTGGCGATCTACCGCATCGTCCAAGAGGCGTTAACTAACGTCCTGCGCTATGCGCGCTCATCACCGCGGATCGAGGTATCCATCTGCCGTGCGGGTGGGGAAGTCGTGGTGACTATCGAAAATGAGAGCGGCGATGGTTCTTCCCCACTGCCCGGTTCGGGCAAAGGGGTGATTGGGATGCGCGAACGCGCGGCCGTCTTCGACGGGCACGTCCATGCGGGTCCAACGACGAGCGGTTGGCAGGTACGCGCGACGTTACGGATTCCTGGTAAGCCCCACACCTGGACGTCGCCAATCTAGTGCCCCGAAGGGTTTCAGTACACTAATCGGTGAGAAGGAAAGGCGGGCGGATGGCCAAGACAAATGCGGTGCGGGTGTTGATCGTCGATGATCAAGCGCTCTTGCGCATGGGCTTTACGATGGTGCTTGATGGGACCGATGACATTCAGGTCGTTGGTGAAGCAGCCGATGGCCATGCCGCGATCACACAAGCGCGCGCGTTACAACCAGATGTGGTGCTCATGGACGTGCGCATGCCGAATCTCGATGGGATTGAAGCAACCAAACAGATCCTTGCCGATGTGCCCACCACTCGGGTGTTGGTGCTGACCACCTTTGATCTTGACGAGTATGCCTTTGCCGGGTTACGAGCAGGTGCCAGCGGGTTTTTATTGAAAGATACACCGCCGGCGGATCTGGTTGCCGCCATCCGCACGGTTGCCAATGGGGAGGCGGTGCTCTCCTCGCGTATCACCCGCCGGATGATTGAACTCTTTGGTGATGCCCTCCCGGTTGATCACCCCGCCGATACCGGGGCGCAGGCGTTGGTGGCGTCATTGACCGCGCGAGAACGTGAGGTCTTTGAGTAAATCGCCACGGGCGAGTCAAATATGGAAATTGCCACGCAACTTTTCGTTTCGGAAACGACGGTAAAAACCCACGTCGGTAAGATTCTTGCCAAACTCCACCTACGTGACCGAGTTCAGGCTGTTGTCTTCGCTTACGAAAACGGGATTGTCACTCCACGCTAAATTCCGCTGGGCTGCACTGCGGACTGCACGGGGCGCACGCCATCACGCCGACGTTTCTGATGCGAAATAATCTTCGCCGGCGCTCACCATCGTACTTGGACGGCCACGGCGTGGGGCGGTAAGGCGTCGTTCAAGTTCACGCATGAGCTGGGAGTCGCTCAGTAGTGTCGGATCGGCGACCGGTACCGGGTTGGTCGGCACACCGAGTGCCTCACCAACCACTCGCATCACCTGGATGCGCGAGACCCCAAATGCCCCCGATAGGCCCTGAATGGTGGCTTCAGCCGGTGGACGAACCAGATGTGCGCGATGGTCAGTAATGATTTGGGAAATAAGTGACGGCGACAATCCGGAGGCGCGAGCCAGGTCTGCTTGTGACCATCCACGCTGGTCCATCTGGGCTAATATCCACTGTACGAGGGCATTTTTCGTCATGTCAGTACCTAACTACATTCGAACTTATGTTTGAAAAACACGGTTTTAGTCTTTCATAATTCACCGCAGCGATGCGGGGTGGCTGATAAATTTCCGATAACAATTACGGGCCGACACTTCATCCATGTCACACGCGTCCCCCGCACGCTCCATCCCTTGAGTGGGCTGTCAGGTAACAGGATTACGATTTCGCTCACCAAAATTGAGGCATTCTTTAGTAATGCGCAAGGGTGGTTTGACTGTCGCCTGACGGATAGCACATTTGCCCAGGACAAGGCGTCACCCTCTTGATCACGGGCAACCAGCGGCGCCAATCACGGCATTCCCAGCCCTTGATCCCACGGATATGAGCGCCACCCCGGCACCAAGGTGGCAGGCAGGTCGATTCGTTTTCCGCGCTGGCCCGTTCTGTATCCAGCCGAGCTTTTTTCACGCCATTGACGAGAGGAATCCCACAGTGATTGCACTGCCGTTTGTGCCACCAGCTGAAACGAGCGGGCAGCTGCCACCCCATTGGTGCTCTACGCGGCCGGCGTCATACTGCGGCCAAAATGATCACACCACCCGATGTCTCATCAATGGAGAAAGTCTTTAACGTGGTTTAGCACACATTTTACTTAGCGGAGATCAATCCCCACAGCATTGAGTCGAACTTGTGGAGCATCGCTCGGGGGTATTTTCTCCGAATTGCGCTGTTTTCCGCGTAATTTTGAGGTTTTACATGGTGCCCCCAGTGGGACTCGAACCCACACTGGACCGATTTTAAGTCGGTTGCCTCTACCGATTGGGCTATGGGGGCCTAGGGCGCCTCAATAGTCTAAACCATCGCCGGGCTGATATCTCGCCCTATTTCCGCCTCCCTCACGATACCCTGGTCACAACCCAACGAGACAAGGCGGTTTTAGATGCCAGAGCAGGTCAAGGCGCCGAATGAAATCCAGCGCCGTGTTCCCGATCGTGGCCCCGATTCGAGTGCACGTCCGGCCCGCCATCACTACGTGCGGCGCGGCAATGGGATTGTCCGCTCGTCGCGTTATAACGCGCCCGGATCCCGGACGGTTCGCCGGCCACGCAAGTTTGATATCCGTCGCCGACGGCTGTACACCTACCAGTATTCACTCAAGGCTGGTCCTGACGGCTTCAAACAGTTCCTCCAATCAATTCCCGCGCGTCTACACCACGCCCCCACAGCTGGGATGGTGTTGCTTGCCGGCGCAGTGGTGGCATTGATTTGGGCGAACTCACCGGCAAAGGCGAGCTACCACGCGATTAGTGAATATGCGATTGGTCCCCAATCCCTCCACTTGCATCTCCCCCTCAGTCACTGGGCTGCCGATGGGTTGCTCGCCGTGTTCTTCTTCGTGGTCGGACTGGAACTCAAAACCGAATTTGTCACCGGTGCTCTGCGCGATATCAAACAGGCCCTGGTGCCGGTATTAGCTGCTGTTTTTGGGATGATCGGTCCCGCACTGGTCTATGTCACCGTCCAGGTGATCACCGAATCGGATGGATTACATGGCTGGGCGATCCCGGTGGCAACCGATATTGCCTTTGCTGTCGCCCTGCTGGGGATCTTCGGTTCGGGATTACCACCGGCGGTTCGCACCTTTTTGCTGACCTTAGCGGTGGTTGATGACCTGCTTGGCATTATTATCATTGCGATCTTTTACACCGCCGAACTGAACTTTGTTGCGCTGGCCGGAGCGCTCGTGCTTGTCGCAGTGTTCGGATTGTTGGTCTCACGCCGCAAGATCTGGGTTCCCGTGCTGGTCCTGCTTGCCGTGGGCTCCTGGGTGCTGATGCACATGTCGGGGGTGCACGCCACCATTGCTGGGGTCCTCCTGGGGCTGGTGGTCCCAGCGAAGCTTGGAAGTGCCGAACACACCTCGATGACGATCCAGTGGACCGAGATTTTCCACCCGTGGTCCGCGGGCTTAGTCCTGCCGGTCTTCGCTTTCTTCGCCGCGGGAGTAACGGTGACCGATGCCGGCCCGATGTCCGAAATTCTCTTCGACCCGGTTGCCTTCGGCATTATGCTCGCACTGCCGCTTGGGAAGCTGCTGGGAATTTGGGGTGGTACCGCCATGTTGGTCAAGACCACGCGGCTACGCCTGTCCGGTGGGGTGGATCTGGTCGATCTCGTCGGTGTTTCCCTACTTGGCGGGATTGGCTTTACCGTCTCATTGCTGATCGCGGGACTGTCCTTTGGGGATTCACCTGAAACAGATCACGCCAAGATCGGTGTCATCCTCGGATCGCTGATTGCCGCGATGCTGGGGGCTTACGCGCTGCGTCGGCGTACCCAAACGGCCATTCGGGGCTAGTCCACTAGTCCCGAAGGGAGAGGGCAATCCCATCAAGGATGTCGTGTTCAGAGGTGATCGCGCCGCGCACTGTCGTGGAGCGCGCCGCCACCCTGGCAACGATACGCTGCCAGATCAGCGCACCTGCCCCGATCACATCGACGCGACCGGCGTGCATAAACCCGTAGCTGGCACGCTCGGCGCGTGTCGCGTGCAACAGGGCGTGACACTGCGCGGTAATCTCCTCGACACTCAGGTAGGTACCATCGATGGCTGCTGGCTGATAGCTGGGCAACTCTAGCGCCGCGGCTGTGATGGTGGTGACCGATCCGGCCAACCCTACGAGCGCTTCAGCTTTGCTGAGGTCGACCACCCGCTCGGCCACATCCAGTGCCCGGTCGATATCGGCACTGGCCGCTGCGATTTCCTTTGCGGTCGGCGGATCGGTATGAAAATGGCGCTCTGTCATCCGAACGCAGCCGATATTCATCGAATATTGCGCAAGGACATCACCGGCCCCCAAGACAAGTTCACTCGATCCGCCACCAATATCGACCACGAGTGTCGTCTCGCTGCGTTCACGCTGGTGTGACAGCGCCCCGATAAAGGACAGGTGGGCTTCTTCCAGTCCGCTCACAACTTCGGGTTCAACGCCAAGACGCTGGCGGATTCCGGAAACAAAGACCTCCCGGTTTTGCGCATCACGGGTCGCTGAGGTGGCAACAAAACGGATATCACTCACCTCGTGGTCACGGCACAGGTGCGCGTAACGCTCAGCAGCGGCAAACGTCCGCTCCAGTGCAGCCTCATCGAGGATTCCGGTGCGATCAACACCGGCTCCAAGGCGCACAATTTCCATCGTGCGCACAACTTCACGTAGGCCCGCATCGCTAAGATCAGCGATTAAAAGCCGGATACTGTTCGTCCCACAGTCAATTCCCGCAACACGTTTCACAGGTCTACTGTGCCAGAGTGGGCGGTATCTCGCGATCATCTGCCACGCGAGGGTGCTCACATTCGCAGCGATCAGCCTGCCACAGCCCTTCGGTTGCAGCGCAGCGAAGCGCCGCATCTCCAATCGGGTTGATCCCCGCGCCGACTGCCAGGGCGTGTGCGATCAGTGCGTGTAAACATTTTACCCGCGTGGGCATCCCGCCGGCGGAAATCCCAGCAATCTCCGTGACCGTACCGAGTTTTTCGCGCCGGTGTAAATAGTCGTCGTGGGCGCGCTGGTAGGCCGCACGTAACTGCGGATCGTCGGCGAGTTGTTCGTTATAGCGCTGCATTTCACCGCGTGCTTCCAACTGTGAGGCAGCTTTTACAACGGCTGGATGCGTAAGGTAAAACATCGTTGGAAACGGGGTGCCGTCTGGAAGGCGCGGCGCGGTAATTGCAACTAGCGGGTTACCGCACACACATCTGGCGCCAATCCCCACAACGCCACGTACTGGACGTCCGAGTTGCCGGGTGAGTTCACGAATATCTGCGCTGGTTGCGCTCATCACTGTCCTTCTTGTAATTCGGCGCGTTTGGCAACATCGAGTGAATCGACCACTTGGATATACCACGGCGGCGGTGACACATCGGGAAGTTTGCCAGCGCTGCGCCCAGCGGGATCTTCTCCCGTCACGGTGTGGGGGTCAATAACGACATACGGGGTT
>JAUNVN010000047.1:0-672 GCA_030537655.1 Bowdeniella nasicola
AACCGGCTTTCCATCCTGCGATGCACGTTGCGCTCGATGAGGTACTGCCCGAGGAAGTTGCGGCCGGTAGGCGCAATCCACTGCTGCGGATCTGGGAGTGGAATGCCCCGCTGGTGGTCATTGGCTCATTCCAATCGGTGAAAAATGAAGTCGATACCGCCGGGCTCGCCCGCCACGACATGATGGTGGTGCGGCGTATTTCTGGGGGTGGGGCGATGTTTATGGAAGCTGGTAACTGTATTACCTATTCGCTTGTGGTGCCCACCACGCTGGTTGAAGGACTGTCATTTGAACGGTCCTATGCCTTCTTAGATGACTGGGTGATGACGGCCCTGGCTAGGATTGGAATTAATGCGCGTTACGTTCCACTTAACGATATTGCCTCCGATGTTGGCAAGATTGGTGGTGCAGCGCAAAAACGGTTTGCCTCCGGAGTGGTGTTACACCACGTGACGATGGCCTATGACATTGATGCCACCAAGATGATGGACGTGTTACGCATTGGGAAAGAAAAACTCTCCGATAAAGGAACCAGTTCGGCCAATAAACGCGTCGACCCGATGCGCAGCCAAACCGGGATGACCCGCGAGGCGATTATCGAGGCGTTCCTCGCTTCCTTTATGGACCAGTACACCTGCCAGCGCAGTGAGTACACCAGCGATGAACTACAAA
>JAUNVN010000047.1:682-4111 GCA_030537655.1 Bowdeniella nasicola
CAGCAGCTAATGACAGATAAATTTCTCACCGACCAGTGGACCTACCGCGTTCCCTAAGCGGTCAGTGACGCACAATACGACAGGAAGCCCAATGATTCGTCTGGCTGTGATCGATGCATCCACCTCACCGGCACGTACCGGGGGGCCGATTAGTGATTGGATTGCCGCCTGCGCTAAACGCATGCTCGCCTTTGAAGTGGAAGTTATTCGCCTACGCGAGGTCAAACTCCCCCTGTTTGATGAACCCTACCTGCCGCGCTACCATCACTACGCGCACGACCACACGCGCGCGTGGAGTGAACGTGTGGCGGCATTTGATGCCTTCATTTTTGTATCTCCCGAATATAACCGCGGCTACAGTGCGCTGCTGAAAAACGCTTTGGACCATCTCGCCCAAGAATGGGCGTTTAAACCCGCGGGAATCGTCGCCTATGGCGCTTCCATGTCGGGTGGTTTACGCGGTGCTGCGGCGCTTGCTGATGTGCTCACCTCATTGCAAATGTATGTCACCCGCGAACAGGTCTATGTGCCCTTTGCTGGGAAGGAAGCCCACCGCTGGCAAGGACGCGAAGTAGCGTGGGGGTCTGAAGGTGATGGTTCATTTCTTGCGACGCCCGGAATGGTGGAAGCTGCCGAAGCGATGCTTGATGCGATCGTACGCCTGGATGCGGCAATGATGCTGGTGCGCACCCCGAGCCAAACGGTGGGAGATCAGCAAGGAATCGGCAACCCTCCGGCCGCTGCCATCAGTGCGGTCGGACCACGTCCGGTGCGTAATGACCGCGAAGAATGGCGCCGATCAGGGGGATTGCCACGTCGATAGGGGAGGGGCCAACACCCCCGCCAAGTTGTCAGACAACCCGGTGGTTTTTTGCGAGTTTTTGCATTAAATCTGCCAATCTCTGTCACGATAACGTGACTTCGCACAAATTTTCGGAAAAAACGCGTGTCTTGACCTGACAAACCGGCATGATTCCGCGTAAAGTGCCGTGAAGCGGTATCCAACCGGGTACCGGAGGAATACATGAGAGGGATGTTATGTCCGTCAATCGCACTGAGCTTGTCGCTGAGATCGCTGAACGTACCGGCCTGTCCAAGGCCCAGGCCAATTCTGCACTGGCCGCTTTCCAAGATGTGCTGATCGAGTCCATCTCCAAGGGCGAAGCCGTCAAGATCACCGGCCTGCTGTCGGTGGAACGCGTCGATCGTCCAGCCCGCTCGGGTCGCAACCCGCAGACCAAAGAACCCATTGAGATCCCGGCTGGCTACCGTGTGAAGCTGACCGCCGGCTCATCGCTGAAGAAGGCTGTCGCTAACTAACATCACCACTGAAGAGGGAAGGCCGACCAGTATCGGCCTTCCCTCTTTTTTTGGAAAAATCGCCGCACTATCAACTTCTCACGCAACCGTTATCGCATTAGCATTGAGAGTGTGTTCAGTCGCATGCAGAAAGGGATGTGGTCATGCGTGTCATTATTGTCAAGGACGACGATGCCGGGGCGCAGCTGGCCAGCGCGGCGATTATTCGCCGGTTTCAACGCCAACCCAAATCGGTCCTCGGTTTGGCGACAGGATCATCACCGCTGGGAATTTATCAACGTCTCATTGCAGCCTACGAAAATGGCGAGGTGAGTTTTGCCGACGCGTGGGCCTTCCAGCTTGATGAATACATTGGTCTGGATGCCAATCACCCGCAGCTCTACCGCAATGTGATTGATGAGCTCTTAGCCAAACACGTGGACTTTCAGCCCGGACGTGTCCATGCCCCCGATGGACTTGCCCGTGACCTGGCGAGTGCTGGACCGGCCTACGATGAACTGATTGAAGCAGCCGGTGGAGTCGATGTGCAGATTCTTGGAATCGGCACCGACGGCCACATCGCCTTTAATGAGCCGGGTGCGTCATTTGCTGCCGGGACTCACGTTGAGGCGCTGACCGAACAGACCCGCACCGATAATGCGCGGTTTTTTGACGGTGATATCACCCAGGTTCCCACCCATGCCCTGACCCAGGGACTCGGCACAATTATGCGTGCACGCCAACTCATCATGGTTGCTAACGGCGAAGGGAAAGCCGAAGCAATTGCGCAGCTGGTTGAAGGCCCGGTTAGCGTCTCGTGGCCGGCAACCATCATGCAACACCACCCGCATGCCGCGGTGATTGTCGATGAGGCAGCAGCCAGCAAACTGCAGCGCCAAGATTTCTACCGCCACGCATGGGAAAATCGGTTGGACTTCCAAGAGCTGTAAGCAACGCGCCATATGCGCGTTGGTGCGCTAACGCGAGCAACGTCCTATAGTAGGAGCCATGTTCCACCCTGTCACCCGTACCTCACATCCGCATGGTGAGCCGAGCGCGCCCACAGCGCCGCAGGAGCACACCGGCACTGCCGTACTTGAGCGGGAAGAGACAATTGATGACAATCCCGATCGCTTCGCCCACTATGTGCGAAAAGACCGGGTAGGTGGCGAAGGTGGACCCGGCCGGCCCGTGGTGGCATTATGCGGGAAAGTGTGGGTACCAAAGCGTAATCCGGAAAACTATCCGATCTGCCCGAAATGTAAAGCGATCTATGCGGAGCTGAAGAAACGCGAATCTGGAGGGTTCTTTTCACGGTTCCGTCCGGGTAATCATTCGTGAGCGGCGCGGATAACGATCCGCGCACCGCATCACTGTTTGCCGCAGAGCATCTCTCTCCGGCCTACCCTGCGCGCGCGGCGTGGGGAACGGCGCAAAATTTGCGTGCTTGGCAGGCTGCGGCGCTCCAGCGCTACCTGGCGACCATGCCGCGGGATTTCCTGACGGTTGCCACGCCCGGTGCTGGAAAAACCACCTTCGCATTGCGGGTTGCAACCGAACTGCTCACCGCTAATCGCGTGCGTCGCATCGTGATCGTTTGCCCAACTGAACACTTAAAATCCCAGTGGGCTGATGCGGCAGCACGCGTGGGGATTCACCTCGATCCCGCATTTGCCAACTCCCAAGTTGGGCTCGGTGATGATTTTGATGGACTGTGCGCCACCTATGCACAGGTGGCAATGCGCCCGGCTATCCACCGGGCAGTTGTGACCGCCACTCCCACCTTGGTTATCCTCGATGAGATCCACCACGGCGGTGATGCGCTCTCATGGGGAGAAGGAATTGCCCTCGCCTACCGCGATGCTGCCTACCGGCTGGCACTGACGGGCACCCCATTTCGTTCCGATAGCGCAAAAATTCCCTTTGTGCGCTACCGCGAAGATGCCGATGGGGCGCTGCGTTCCCAAGCGGACTATTCCTACGGTTATGGCCAAGCACTCAGTGACGGAGTGGTGCGCCCAGTCCTGTTTTTGTCCTACCGCGGCAATATGCGCTGGCGGACGAAAACCGGGGACGAATTTCTGGTCGACCTGGCGGAAGATGCGAGTAAAGATGTCACTGCAAAAGCAC
>JAUNVN010000047.1:4121-9498 GCA_030537655.1 Bowdeniella nasicola
TTCGCACCGCATTGGATCCCTCGGGGCAGTGGATTCCGGCGGTCCTAGCTGCAGCGGACCAACGCCTGGAACAGGTGCGCCGCAGTGTTCCCGATGCGGGCGGGTTGGTCATCGCAACCGACCGGGCCAATGCGCGCGCTTATGCCCGTCACCTGCGCGATATCAGCGGGGAAGATCCAACTGTCGTTCTTTCTGATGATGGGTTTGCCTCCGATAAAATTGAAGACTTTGCCGCCAATACTCGACGGTGGATGGTGGCGGTGCGGATGGTATCGGAAGGTGTGGATATTCCGCGCTTGGCCGTTGGGGTCTATGCCACCACCACAACCACTCCACTATTTTTCGCCCAGGCGATCGGCCGATTTGTGCGTGCGCGTCGCCGCGGGGAGACCGCCTCGATATTTCTGCCCTCCATCCCACCGCTGTTACGACTGGCGGCCTCACTGGAAGCAGAGCGTGATCACGTGCTAAACCGTCCACGTGGTCAGGAAGAAGATTTTGTCCTGGATGAATGGCTCCAGGCGCAGCGGCCCGAAACAGCCAGTGCCGACCTGGAGTCTATTCCCTTCCAAGCCCTCGGCGCTGAGGCCACCTTTGATCGGGTGCTCTTTGACGGCGGTGAATTCGGGACGAATGCCGAAGTTGGCAGTATTGAAGAACGCGAATATTTAGGGATTCCAGGCCTCCTGGAGCCCGAGCAGGTTTCCCAACTGCTGCGCCAACGCCAAGCCGAACAGTTAGCTCAGCAGCAAGCAGCCGCGAAAGCACGTAAACGTCGCGAGCAAAATGCGGGTATTTCGGCGCATCGCAAACGAGCCCAGGCACGCAAAGAACTCGCCGCACTGGTTGCCGCATGGGCCGCACGCTCGGGGACTCCCCACGGAGTGGTCCACACCCAATTACGCCAGCGGTGTGGCGGACCGGAAGTGGCGCGCGCATCAACGGCGCAGATTCAAGCTCGCATCACGCAGGTGCGGCGCTGGTTTGTTGGAAAAGATTAAAACGTTGGGACCTCAGGTTCATGATCGTCCAAGACCTCATGCACCGTTGGGATTCCCGGTTCGCCTTCTGACAGTCGCCAGGCCGGATAGGGCAGTTCTGCCCGCGAGGCTAGGTGGCGTTCACGGGCGCGCGCTAAGGCATGACGGTCGCGGTGCTCCTCGTGGATCTCACCGGCGGTAATGAGCGGAACCTGCAGTGGCCGGGCACCACGGGAAGTGAGATATGCGCGCGCGGGCGCCGGATCGGGGGAGGAGACCACCAGTTCAACGGCCGCGTGGTTTTCGGCAATTACTCGTCCCGCCGTTTTCCGACCTCCCAAACTCGACTTGGAGTGGGAGCGTTTTTGCACTGACTGCCACGTGCCATCACGATCTTGGCGTGCAACGAGCTTGTAGACCAGCTCCGCAGTTGGATATCCCGAACCAGTCACCACTTTCGTGCCCACACCATAGGCATCCACCGGAGCAGCGCCAAGTGCGGCAATCGCATATTCATCCAAATCTGATGTGACGGTAATTTTGGTGCTGGTGGCTCCCAACTCATCAAGCTGGTTGCGTACCGTGAAGGCTTGGGCGATCAAATCCCCCGAATCAAGCCGCACTGCACCGAGTTCTCCACCGCCATCGCGTGCTGCCTGCACGGCCCGTTCCACCCCGCGCTCAACATCGTAGGTGTCAACCAGCAGGGTGGTATTGGGACCGAAGCGGGCTACTTGTGCTGCAAAGGCCTCTTCTTCCGAATCGTAAAGGAGCGTGAAGGAGTGTGCGGCCGTCCCGATGGTCTCTAAACCGTAGGATCGGCCAGCTTCTAGAACCGAGGTGCCGGCAAACCCGGCGACCACGGCGGCACGTGCGGCAGCGACCGCAGCCGCTTCGTGGGTGCGGCGTGCTCCCATTTCCAAACAAGGGCGGCCGTGGGCGGCCGTGGTCATCCGCGAGGCAGCAGAGGCAATGGCACAGTCGTGATTCAAAATTGACAGCAAAACTGTCTCCAGTAAGACGGCTTCGGCAAATGATGCCTCAACGGTCAGCAGGGGGGAGCCGGGAAAGTAACATTCCCCTTCGGGATAGCCAAGGATATTGCCGCGGAAGCGATAGTCGCCCAGGAGCTCAAGGGTGTCATGGGATAGCGAGAGATTCTCGCGCAAAAAATCCAACTCGGGTGTATCGAAACGGAATTTTTCAACGGCATCCAATGCCCGTGCGATCCCAGCAACCACGCCGTAGCGACGTTTTGCCGGTAACCGCCGACCGAAGAGTTCAAATACCGATGGCCGCTGTGCATGGCCGGAGGCAAGTGCCGCATCAATCATCGTCAGCTCGTACATATCGGTGAGCAGTCCGGTGCTGGCAGATGTATTCATAGCATTAGGCTACCGGTCAGGGGCGCTAGGCTGGGTAATTCGCAGCGAAAATGTAACGATAGCGCCACATCACATTCATTGACAGTGTCACAATATTGCTATGTCCACCGCTGCAGTTCCACCCAATACGCGCCCCCAGTCGGCAACCGGCTGCGATGTGCGCTCCGATGCAATGTGGCAGTTAGTGGTGTGGAATGATGAAGTGAATCTGTTTTCGTATGTGATTTACGTGCTGCAAAATCTCTTTCACCTCGATCACACGGCAGCGACGACACTTGCGTGGCGGATCCATAAACACGGGCATGCCGTGGCACTGTGTGCCCGGCGAGACGATGTGGAAGCGCGCTGCCGTGCCTTGCAGGTGTGGGGGATTAACGCGACCATGAGGCGCCTGTGATTGCGACAGAGTTTCAGCGAGAGTCGGCGGGGTATGTCAGCCGGGTGCCACCGGAAATCTTGCATTTGGTTCACCGCACCGCTGAAAGTCTTATCGCGCTGTTGAGCGCCCACGAATCCGGGGAATATCGGCGTCAGGCTGATCTTGCCCTCGCACAGTTGTTTCCGCCAATGTCACTGGAAGATCCCGAGCTGGCGCTCGAATTGCACGATGCACACCAGCGAGAGATCTGCGCGGAGAAAATTACCCATCTGCGTATTTTCGATGCCCACGTAGATACGGCCAGCGCCGAGGTGAGTATCGCACCCGATGAGGTTGACCAGGTGGTGCGCGCCATGGCCGATTTACGAATTTATCTCTCGGCACGCTTGGAAAAACGCCAGTGGGACAGCACCGATTTTGGTGGGGATGCTTCCGGTCTTCGCGCCCAAATTATGCTCGGTGAGCTGCTGAACTTTCTCACGTGGTGGCAGGCTTCACTGATGGAAAATCTGGGGTTTGGAGCGGAAACCCCGTAGGCTTCCTGTGTGAGTGCAGCGCCAATTGGAATCTTCGACTCCGGGGTAGGAGGACTGACGGTCGCACGCGCCGTGTTAGACCAGCTCCCCGGCGAGTCAATAATCTATCTCGGCGATACCGCCCACTGTCCCTATGGGCCCCGTCCACTCGCCGAGGTACGCACCCTCGCCATGCGAGTGATGGATAACCTCGTTGCATCGGGGGTAAAGGCCCTGGTCATTGCGTGCAATTCCGCCTCGGCCGCAGTGGCCCACGATGCGCGCGAACGCTATGCGCGCGCCATGGGAATCCCGGTAATAGAAGTCATTCACCCCGCTGTCAGACGTGCGGCGGCCGCCACCCGCAATCATCGCATCGGAGTGATTGGCACCGAAGCGACAATTACGTCGGGAGCCTACCAAGATGCCTTCGCCGCCGCCCCGCATCTGTCGTTAACAATGCAGGCCTGTCCCAGGTTCGTCGAATTTGTTGAACAAGGCATCACCTCCGGGCCAGAGCTATTAGATGTGGCCCGTGAATATTTAGAAAGCGTGAAAATAGCCGGTGTTGACACCCTGGTGTTGGGCTGTACACACTATCCGCTGCTGACCGGAGTGATCTCCTACGTCATGGGGGAGGGGGTCACATTGGTCTCCTCGGCAGAAGAAACTGCAAAAGAGGTCTACCACACCCTGACGGCAGCCGGCTTATTAAATCCGCCCGGCAACAAGATGCGTATTGCCCACCGCTTCCGTGCAACCGGTGATGCTGCAGAATTTCGGCGCCTTGCGCAACGTTTTTTGGGTCCCGAAGTCCAGCATGTGGCGCAAACCGATCTGCAGGTTGGTGAAGGCGAATGAAACTCACGGTCATTGGGTGTTGTGGATCAATGTCCGGACCAAAATCTCCGTCTTCGTGCTACCTGGTGCAGGCCGAAGATGACACCGGACGCATCTGGTCACTTGCTTTGGATCTGGGCTCGGGTGCCCTTGGTGCAATGTGGCGGGTGTGCTCTCCGGCCTATCTCGATGGGATAGTCCTGTCGCATATGCACGCCGATCATGTCGTGGACATGATCGGATTGCACGTCTTTCGCCGCTGGCATCCCGATGGGCCTTTCGCTCCAATTCCCGTGATCGCTCCCGATGATGCACTTGAACGTGTGCGCGGTATCGGCGGGGATGGACCGGAAGAAAAATATCTGCAAGAGTTCGATTTTCTTCCCCACGACCCCAATACAGTCCGAACGATTGGTCCATTTACAATTGAGTCTTTTCCGGTATTGCACCCGGTACCTGCCTACGCGGTGAGGATAACCGGTCCGAGTGAGTTTGGTCGCGAATCGGTAGTGCTGACCTACTCGGGCGACAGTGATATGTGTGAGGGACTTATTGCCGCAGCGAAAAATGCCACCCTGTTTTTGTGCGAGGCAGCATTTACCGAAGGGCTTGATACCGTGCGCGGGGTGCACCTGACAGGCAGGCGCGCCGGGAAAGTGGCGGCGGCTGCGAAACCGCAAACAATGGTGCTCACCCACATTCAGCCGTGGACCAATCCGCACACGATTTTGCAAGAAGCACTCGAGGTGTGGCAGGGGGCAATCGCCGTCGCCAGCGCCGAGGCAGTCTGGCAGATTTGAGCGGACCGGTAGGCTGAAGATATGACTCAACTTCGCCATGACGGTCGCAGAGCCGACCAGCTTCGTCCCATCACTTTCACGCGCAATTGGATCAGCCATGCAGAAGGTGCAGTGCTCGTTGAATTTGGTAATACCCGGGTGTTGTGTGTGGCCAGTTTTGTTCCCGGGGTACCGAAATGGAAAAAAGGCCAAGGTAGCGGATGGGTGACCGCAGAATATGCGATGCTCCCGCGTGCAACCAATACCCGCAGCCCACGCGAGTCTGTGCGCGGCAAAATCGGAGGACGCACCCACGAGATTTCCCGTCTCATCGGTCGGAGTCTGCGGGCAATCATCGATCTGCGAACTCTTGGTGAAAATACGATCACCCTTGATTGTGACGTGCTCCAAGCCGACGGGGGCACCCGCACGGCAGCGATTACCGGGGCTTATGTGGCCCTTGCAGATGCGATTAGCTGGGCGAAAGCTCACCGTCATA
>JAUNVN010000048.1:0-9029 GCA_030537655.1 Bowdeniella nasicola
AGAATGGCAGGACTACATCACTCGCCAGGCTCGCTGGGTGGACTTCGATAACGACTATAAGACCCTCGACCTGGACTACATGGAGTCGGTGATCTGGGCGTTTAAGACCCTCTACGATAAGGGCCTCGCCTATGAGGGGCACCGCGTGCTGCCGTACTGTTGGAATGACCAAACACCACTTTCCAACCACGAATTAAAGATGGACGATGACGTCTATCAAGATCGCCAAGACCGCACCGTGACGGTCGCGGTGAAACTCGAAAGTGGCGAATACGCACTCATCTGGACCACCACGCCCTGGACCCTGCCATCGAACCTCGCGATTGCAGTGGGCTCGGAGATCACCTATGTGACGGTCCGTCCGAGCCAGGGGGTACTTGCTGGCGAGCGCGTCATTATCGCAAAGGAACTGCTTGCGGCGCACGCAAAAGAACTGGGCGAGGATCCAGAAATTGTCGCCACCTATCCGGGCAGTAAACTCGCGGGGCGACGCTACTTCCCAATGTTCCGTTACTTCTCGGCAGACGATGAGGTACCCGGCCCGAACGCCTATCAGATTATGGAAGCCGATTTCGTGACCGTCGCTGACGGTACCGGCCTGGTGCACATGGCTCCCGCCTTTGGTGAAGATGACATGTTCGCCTGCCAGGAAGTCGGAATTAAACCCGTCGTGCCCGTTGATGAGGGCGGACGTTTCACCAACGAAGTTCCCGACTATGCGGGAATGCAGGTCTTTGAAGCGAACAAACCCATCATCACCGACCTGCGCGATGCGAGCGGCCCGATCGGTGCGATCGCCGCCGATGAGCGCCCCATTTTGGTGCGTGAAGCCTCCTATGTGCACCCCTACCCGCACTGTTGGCGGTGTCGTGAGCCTTTGATCTACCGGGCGGTATCGTCCTGGTTTGTGCAGGTCTCGAAATTCCGCGACCGGATGGGCGAGCTGAACCAACAGATCTCCTGGGTACCCGACCACATTAAAGACGGCCAATTCGGTAAGTGGCTGGCTGGTGCGCGCGACTGGTCCATTTCCCGCAACCGCTTTTGGGGTTCCCCCATCCCGGTATGGAAATCTGACAACCCCGAATACCCCCGCATGGACGTCTACGGATCGATTGCGGAACTCGAAGCGGACTTTGGTGTTGAGGTGAAAGATCTGCACCGCCCATTTATCGACACGCTGGTGCGCCCCAACCCGGATGATCCCACCGGTAAGTCAATGATGCGCCGCATCCCCGACGTGCTTGACTGCTGGTTTGATTCCGGATCGATGCCCTTCGCCCAGGTGCACTACCCATTCGAAAACACCGACTGGTTTGAACACCACTACCCGGGTGATTTCATCGTTGAATACGTTGGCCAAACCCGCGGCTGGTTTTACACGCTGCACGTGCTGGCGACCGCACTATTTGACCGTCCGGCATTCACCAACTGTATTTCCCACGGCATTGTGCTGGGAAATGACGGACGGAAAATGTCGAAATCTCTCCGTAATTACCCTGACGTTTCTGAAGTGTTCAATCGTGACGGTTCCGATGCGATGCGCTGGTTCCTGATGAGCTCACCGGTGGTACGTGGCGGCAACCTGATGGTGACCGAAGAGGGGATTCGCGCCTCGGTACGTGAAGTCCTGTTACCGCTGTGGTCAGCGTGGTATTTCTTCGCGCTTTATGCCGGGGCCTACCGCGGTCAGCAGGGCTATGAAGCGCGCTACGATCTTGGCTCTCAGGCGCCGCTGGATCGTTATCTGCTGGCAAAAACCGGGGAACTCGCTGCCGCGGTGCGTGATCAGCTCGATGGCTACGATATTCCCGGTGCCTGCGAGTCGGTACGCAGCTATGTCGACATCCTCACCAATTGGTATATCCGCGAAAGTCGCCAACGATTTTGGGATAACGACGAAGCGGCCTTCAATACGCTCTACGTCGCACTAAAAACCCTGTGTGAGATTGCCGCGAGTTTGCTGCCACTGGAGACTGAAGAAATCTGGCGGGGCCTAACGGGCGGTGAATCGGTGCATCTGACCGATTTCCCAGATCCCGATAGCTTCCCGGCCGATCATGATCTGGTCGTAGCCACCGATTTGGCACGCAGCGTTGTCTCAGCGGCTCACGCGTTACGTAAGAACGAAAAAATCCGGGTACGCCAACCCCTGCACCAGCTGCGGATCGTCACAGAAAATCCACAGATGCTCTCTGATTTCACCGAACTGATCGCTAGTGAAATCAATGTCAAACACGTGAGGATTGATGATGTGGCAACCTCTGGCCTGCAGGTGAGGACCCACGCGGCGGTCCTGCCGCGCGAGTTAGACCCGCAGTTGCGTCGGCGTACCTCCCAACTATTCAAAGCCGCAAAAGCTGGGAAATTCGATCTCGCCGGTGAGAAGTTGGTCTTGCACACCGACGATGGGGACGTCACCTTGGAAGCCAACCAGTTTTCGCTCACCCACAGTGTGCCAACTGGTGAAGGCCAAGCCGCATCACTTCTGAGCGATGGCACCGTGGTGATGCTCGATACGACGATCACTGCCGAGCTGGCAGCCGAAGGGACCGCCCGGGATGTGATCCGTCAAATCCAGCAGGCCCGCAAGGATGCCGGATTGCACGTCTCTGATCACATCACCGCGACGTTGGTGCTACCACAAGCAACTGCAGCTGCAGTGAAGGCCCATGCTGAGCTCGTCAAGGGAGAAACCCTGGCCGATGAGCTTGATGTCCGCGTTGGTGACACGCAGATCACGGTTGCTGCCCGATGAGTGAAAAACGTGAACCCGGCCAGCTCGACGCACATGATGCGGCGCTGCGTGATCTGATTTCACGCAGCCCGCTTGCCGGACCGGATCCCGAAATTATCGAGGCGATCACTCATCAGGATGACGCCGATCAGCAATTGCGGGAAGCGGCGGCAGCCGAGGGTGAGGTAGATGCGATTTATCGTGATATCCTCACGCGCAATCCCGAACATGATTTCGAGCCGACGATCACCCGGGTCGCGCGGGCCTGTGAGCTGCTCGGTGACCCCCAGCGTGCCTACCCGGTAATTCACATTGCAGGCACTAACGGGAAAACCTCCACGGCCCGCATGGTTGAGGCACTCCTGGCCGAACGCGGTTTGCGTGTCGGACGTTTCACCTCCCCACATCTACACGATGTGCGCGAACGCATTGTCATTGACGGTGAACCGATCAGCGCGGAACGGTTCGTGGAAACCTACCGCGAAATCGAAGCTATTATCGACATGACCGATGCTGAGTCTGTTGCCTTCGGTGGGCCGAGGCTGTCGTTTTTTGAGGTGTTTACCCTGATGGCATTCGCCGCATTCGCCTCCGCACCGGTCGATGTGGCGGTCATTGAAGTCGGGATGGGTGGGCGTTTTGACGCCACGAATGTGGTCGATCCGGTCGTCAGCCTCATCACGCCAATTGCCCGTGATCACGAACGCTATCTCGGAGAGAATATCGAGGCGATTGCCGCAGAAAAAGCCGGCATTATCAAACCGGACACAACGGTGGTCAGTGCCCACCAGCGTGAGGAGGCCGCGGCAGTCCTTACCGAGCGTGCGGCCGCTGAACACGCCACCTTCCTGGTAGAAGGTCGTGACCTGCAGGTGGTCTCTCGCGAGGTCGCTGTCGGAGGACAGTTCATCACGCTCCAGAGCCCGCAGGCCACCTACACCGACATAATGCTCGGGTTGCACGGCGCGCACCAGGCACACAACGCACTGCTGGCTTTGGCAGGAGTTGAAGCATTTTTCGGTCACCGCACCCAAGAGGCTGCGATTGTGGAGCGAGCGTTTTTGAACGTGGCAAGTCCCGGTCGCCTCGAAGTGGTCTCCACTTCGCCAACGGTCGTGGTCGATGCGGCACATAACCCGCACGGGGTCGCCGCCGTCATGGACACCCTGGCAGAGACCTTCAACTTCACGCGTTTAGTAGCGGTCATCGGAGCTTTGGCCGATAAAAATGTCGAAGCAATGCTCAGCGAAATTGAACCCCACGTTGTTGCCGCGGTGGTCAGCCCCATCAATTCGGTGCGCGCGCTGGATGTGACGCGACTCGAAGAGATTGCCGGCCAGGTATTTGACCCCGATGATGTCCATGTAGCCGCGAGCCTGCCAGCAGCAATCACTCAGGCGGTTACGATTGCAGAAAGCGGCAATGAGCCCAGTGCCACGACGGGCGTTATTGTGCTGGGCTCGGTCTATCTGGCGGCAGCCGCACGAGAAGTTTTCCACCGCAGAAAGGTGTAACGATGGCGAGCGCTACCGCGCACAGCGGTGCCGAATCAGATGACTACCGGCCCGATCGTGGCGCCGGCAGTGTATATGCCAATGCGCGAGGTGGTCATTACCCACATTTGACCGCACGGCAGGCGTGCGCCGTGTGGGGGGTACACCTGTTCACCATGACCGGCGTGGTCTGGGCGTGCTTGGCGACGATCTCACTGGTGCACGCAAACATCAAAATGATGTGGCTGTGGTTAGGAATCGCACTGGTGGTCGACGGGATTGACGGAACGCTGGCACGGCGAGCGAAAGTACGTGAACGAGTCCCCTGGTTTGATGGCGCCGTACTCGACAACATCGTCGACTACATTACGTGGACGTTTATCCCGGCCGTTTTCATGTATAAACACCTGCCGCTGGGACCAAAATGGCTGGCGATGAGCCTAATGATCCTCATCGCTACCACCTCAACATTTACCTATTGCAATACCGGTGAGAAATCCCATGACAACTACTTTGTTGGTTTTCCCGCGGCTTGGAATGTCGTAGCAGTCTACATGTGGTTATTACACTCACCGGCCTGGGTTAATATTCTCGCGATCCTCGTGCTGGCGGCGCTAACGATGTCGTCGCTGACATTCCTCCATCCCTTCCGGGTCCGTACGCTCGTGATCCCCAATATCATCGCGGTCACCGTGTGGCTGATCTGTTTAGTCACCCTGATAGTGATCTATCCAACTGCTCCACTTGCTGTCCACGTGGCATGGTGGTTAGCAGGGCTGTGGCTCGTCGGCGTCGGTATTTGGCGCACGGTGAAAGGGGAGAGGACCAATGACGCACCTACACAATAATCCCGCAGATTTCGTCACCGAATATCTCACCGGCTTGCAACTGGCCCACCCCGACCTCGTGGTTGCTAAGGTGCAAGACCCCGGGCCCTACGTTACGCGAGCAGATCACCACGACGGTGAAGTTGCGCTCATCTCCGGTGGGGGAGCAGGCCACGAACCGCTCCACGCCGGATTTGTCGGCCCCGGAATGCTCCACGGCGCTGTTCCTGGTCCAATATTTACCTCACCGCCACCAGATCCGATCCTCGCGGCAATCCGGGCTGTCGATACCGGTGCCGGGGTGGTATTGATCGTGAAGAACTATACCGGCGATGTGATGAACTTTGAGATCGCTGCAGAACTGGCTGCCGCAGAGGGAATTACCTGTCACCACGTGCTCATTGCCGACGACGTTGCGGTCGCAGATTCAACCTACACCGCGGGTCGACGCGGGGTGGCCGGCACGATGCTGGTTGAAAAGATCGCCGGAGCCGCTGCCGCTCGCGGTGATGACATCCACGCGGTTACCCAACTCGCGACCCATGCGGCCCAGCGCGTCTTTTCCATGGGGGTTGCCACCCAGGCAGGAAGCCGCCCCGGTGGTGACGAAACTTTCCACCTGCCCGCCAATGCGATGGAAATGGGGATCGGGATCCACGGTGAACCCGGACGTGCTCAATTGCCGATCGCCAGCGCCGATGCGCAGGTAGAACAACTTGTCGACCAGATTGTCTGCGAACTTCCCGCCGATGCAAACGAACTACTCGTCTTTGTCAATGGCATGGGAGCAACCACCAGTGCGGAACTCTACCTGTGTTACCGCGCTGCCCACGAACAGCTCAGCGCGCGCGGCTACACAATTGAACGCTCCCTGGTGGGCTCTTATGTCACGAGTTTGGATATGCACGGCGTGCAGCTATCTGTCATGGCACTCGATGAGCGGTTGCGTGATGCCTGGGATGCGCCATGTCGGACCCCAGCATATACGCACGTGGGATAATACCTGTATGACACCTTCGGTTTTACCCGTATCGTGGGCTGTGACGTGGCTGTCCGCCTGTGCCCGTGCGATGCGCGCCGCCCGCAGCGAATTGATGGAATTAGACCGTGCCATCGGAGATGGGGACCACGGTGACAATATGGATCGCGGGTTTAGTGCCGTTAACGAAAAACTGCCCGCATTACAACGTGAGTGCGATTCGGTTAGTGCGGTGTTGCGCACCGTAGCGATGACGTTGATGTCAACGGTCGGCGGTGCTGCCGGACCGCTGTATGGCACCGCATTTCTCCGTGCTTCGAGCGCGATTGGTCGCGATGTCGATAGCACCGCAGTTGCCAACCTTCTCACCGCTGCCGCTACCGGGGTGCAGGCGCGCGGGAAGTGTGAAGCTAACGAGAAAACAATGGTCGACGCGTGGCTGCCGGCTGCAGCCGCCGCCACAGATGCGGCCGCGCGTGGCGCCGATGTGATCGAGACGTGGCAGGCTGCCGCCCAAGCAGCAGCCCGCGGTAGTGACGCAACCGTTGGGATGCTTGCGACCAAAGGACGTGCCTCCTATCTGGCGGAACGCAGTATTGGCCACCGTGATCCAGGTGCCGCCTCAACCGCCCTGATTATCGAACTCGCAGCAAAGACCGCAAAGGAATGGCAAGGCTGATGCCGGTAAATCTTGTGATCGTTTCCCACTCGCCTACCCTGGCCGCCGGGGTGGTGGAACTCGCTGGGCAAATGGCACCGGGAATAAGCCTCACTCCCGTTGGTGGCACCGACGATGGCCGGTTAGGTACGTCCTTTGACCGGGTATATGATGCGGTCGCGGCTGCGACGGAAGATGGCTGTGAGGTCGCGGTACTCACCGATCTTGGCTCGGCGACAATGGTGGCAGAAAGTGTCGTCGAATGTCTTCACACTTCCCATGCTGTTGCTATTGCTGAAGGACCGCTGGTAGAAGGCGCTGTTGCCGGCGCGGTAGCGGCGCATTCGGGAGCGAGTTTGCGTCAGGTGATCGACGCGGTAGCAGGGGCGCTGACCAGTATGGAAAAAGTCGATACCTCCCAGACAGCACCGATGCCACCCGCCCGTGAGAGTGCCCCCGCCACACCGAGGCAACAGCATGCGAGCTGTGAGTTGGTCCTCCAGAACGATGTTGGCTTGCACGCCCGCCCCGCCGCGGCGCTGTCCCGCCTTGCTTCCCATTTCAATGCCGAAATACGGGTCAATGATGCGCTCGCCTCTTCGGTGCTTTCCCTCATGGCCCTTGGCCTAGGGCAAGGCGACACGATGAGCGTGAGCGCTACGGGAGAGGATGCGAGCGCCGCAATTGAAGCAATCAGCGCGCTGGTGGAGCGTGATTTCGCACCCGCAGACAGCTAGCGCCAAGCGATAGCGCACGGGCGTGAGAAACTGGAGTCATGATCCCGCTACAGATTACTACCGGAGATATCACCCACATCAAGGTCGACGCGGTCGTTAACGCCGCGAACAACCAGATGCGTGGCGGTGGGGGAGTAGATGGAGCGATTCACCGTGCCGGCGGCCCGCAGGTGCTGGCGGACTGTATTCGCCGTTTTCCCAGGGGTCTTGCCACCGGAGATGCGGGCTACACCACCGCTGGTGGGCTGCCCGCACGCTGGATCATTCATACGGTCGGCCCCAACTATCGCGCGGGTGAGCGTGATCGCAACCTGCTGGTTTCCTGCTATCACCGCAGTCTTCAGGTTGCCGAACAGCTGGGGGCCCGAACGATCGCCTTTCCCCTGATCAGCGCCGGGGTTTACGGTTGGCCCAAAGCCGATGCGATTCGCGTTGCTATCGAGACCATTACTCGCGCTGACGTGCCGATTGCGCAGGCATACCTGGTCGGTTTTCACCGCACCGATACGGAATTGATGCGCGTGATTGCTCGCGATATTTCTGCTGCGTAAAGACGACAACACACCGCCCACGTCTCCGCCATGCGTCCGCTAGATAAGATTTAATGACAAACTAGCCGACATTGCGCGCTTTCCCGGATGTCGAATGCTGTTAGTTATGAGACAAGTGGTGTTAATTTTATCTCAGTAAACAGCGACCTATCGTTCAGGTGAGGCGGTCGCGGTAAGCGGCAGAACTAATTAATGTTCACAAATATCCGATTTATTGCTTGTTAAACGATGGTTAATAAGCGACGGTAGGCACCGGCGGTGGACGCTCAGCGCGTTTATGCAGCATTTGATAACGAAAATATGAGTGACCAGGCCGTGAGATCCGGCTTAAAGCAGCGTAATCTCCAAGGTGAAACGATTAAACCCGTCTGTGACACACACCAGTGTTGTTCCACCTCACCAGACTTTGGAGGAATCCATGAACGAGATTGCACGCCGGCCAATTCCCCGTCGCACCGTCGCTAAGGGGGCTGCGTGGGCAGTTCCCGCCGTCGTGGTCGGAAGTTCCGCCGCGGCGAATACCCAAGTTTCGCCCGATCCGGATGAACCGATCATCGTGAACTGCCCGACCTCTCCCGAAGAGCTGTGCTACCGCAACTACGCCACCGACAAGATTGGTGGAGCCCGCACAGCTCAGTGGGTGCTCCCGCCGAAGGGCCCAAAGAGCGGTCCAGGCACGAAGTTCGGCGGCCTCGCCGGCTTTACTTTAGGTACTTGGAAATTTGATAAAGCATGTCTGCCGCAGGGCTATTATGCAGATGGTTCACCGGCAAAACTTCGCTTTTACAAGATGAACACCGGTAAGGATCAATCTATTAAGATCCGCACCGTAAAAGAAGACCCGAACGGCACCCTGGGGGTCAATTACACCTGGGCGAAGGGCAAGCAGGACTATTGGGGAAATGATGAGTGGGAGGGGTACTTTGCTACCCGCCCCGATGGTTTGGCACGGTCGGTGACCTTACCCATTGGTTTCAGTTCGTTCATCAACTCCAACATGCCCTACAGCTCTACCATTACGAACCCGGCTTTTGGACTCGGCAAGCC
>JAUNVN010000048.1:9039-9449 GCA_030537655.1 Bowdeniella nasicola
CCGGATAAGCCCTACGAGCTGTTGATGATTTCCTTCCCCTTCTCCATCACCTTCTACTCAAGTCTCACGCGCCCGGTGACCCACCTGCCTGCCGATAACGATGAATGCGGTGGTTTCTACATGAACCTCGTCGTGAAGGGCGGTAGCGCCGGCGGTACCTTCTATGCCGTGCGCAAAGAAGGAGGGCTACTGACCGAACAGGAGACCTTCATTACCTACGGACTGCCGGAACTGTAAACCAAAACACCCGTTTCTGCTCGCTGGGTTTTTGGTCCCGTGACTCGAGGGCCAAGTATTTTGGAAAGCCGTTTCCGGTTGCTATGACGCGGCTGTGAGGGGCCAAGACATAGCGGTGGGGGCCCACCGGGGTGTGGGGGCCCACGTGTTTTCCCAAACCGTTCGCCAGTGTG
>JAUNVN010000049.1 GCA_030537655.1 Bowdeniella nasicola
CCGCACCCCACCCAAAACCCAGGCGGCTTTGTTGGAATCCATGGAAGAGCGGCAGGTGACAGTCGATGGGACCTCCTACCAGCTGCCTGACCCGTTCATGGTCATCGCCACCCAAAACCCGATTGAATATGAGGGCACCTATCCACTTCCCGAAGCACAACTCGACCGGTTCTTGTTGAAATTGGTCTTGCCGCTCCCCCAGCGCAGCGATGAGGTTGAAGTGCTGCGCCGTCACTGCCACCAGTTCAATCCGCGTGATCTACACTCCGCTGGAATCCGCCCGGTTGCCGGCCCGGACGATCTGGTACTGGCGCGGCGCGAAGTCGCTGAAGTGGACATTGACGAATCCGTCCTTGGCTACATTGTCGATATCGTTCGTGCCACCCGCACATCTCCATCACTGCGTCTGGGCGTCTCCCCGCGTGGTGCCACCGCCTTGATGGCGGCCGCTCGTGCCTGGGCGTGGCTATCTGGGCGGAGCTTTGTCACCCCCGATGATGTGAAAGCCTTAGCGCTCCCAACGCTACGCCACCGCGTATCACTGCGCCCGGAAGCGCAAATGGAAGGGATTGACACCCAGCAGGTCATCACAGCCGTGCTCGCCAACGTCGCGGTGCCACGATAAATGGTCCCCTCATTACGGTTCGTCCTGCTATTGGCCATCGGGATCATCCCGCTGGCGATCGCACCGCGCCCCGCCACAGTAGCGCAGTGGACACTGTTGTGCCTGGTGGTCGCTCTGGTGGATTGGTCACTGGCTGGCAAGCCGCAAAAGGCCCTGATTGCACGCGACATCACTCCCACCGCGGTACGGCTGGGCCAAGACGCCATCTCGACACTGACCGTTTACAATCCCACCACCTCCCCTCTGCGGCTGCGGCTGCGTGATGTGTGGCCACCCACCGCCGCAGCTAGCCCCGAGATTGGGGAGCTAACGATCCCCGCTGGTGAACGCCGCCGGATGCGCACCACGCTCACACCGCTGCGTGCTGGCACGCGCACCAATCACACCCTCGCGCTACGCAGCTATGGTCCCCTGCGTCTGCTTGCACGCACCCGGGTGCGTGATGTACCCGGCGAACTCCAAGTCCTTCCGCCCTTCACATCCCGACGCCACTTGCCATCCCGGCTTGCGCGGTTACGCGAAATGGATGGTCGTTCAAGCGTGAATGTGCGCGGGCAGGGCACTGAATTTGATTCCCTCCGCGAATATGTCTCCGGTGATGATGTGCGGGCCATTGACTGGCGCGCAACCGCCAGAGCACAGGATTTAATGGTGCGAACCTGGCGTCCTGAACGTGACCGCCGCGTGGTCATCATCGTTGACACCGGTCGACTTGCTGCTGCACGCCTGGATTTACACACCCGGTTAGATGCGCATATCGATGCGACCTTACTGCTCGCGGCTCTAACCTCTCATGCTGGCGATCGTGTCGATGTCGTTGCCCTCGATACCGCCGTGCACGTCCATGTCTCCCAACACTCCGGACCGACGCTGATGCACGAGCTGGCAGTGGCTCTTGCCGATGTGGAGGCGCAACTGCGAGAAACGAACTGGAAGCTCGCCGCCACGACCGTACATCGGTTGGTCTCCCAACGCAGTCTCGTGGTGATCCTCACCGCGCTCGACCCGGCGGTGATTAGCGGTGGTCTGCGTGATGTGGCCGCTCAGTTGGCGACGCAACATACCGTGGTCATTGCCGGTGCCGGCGATAAGGAACTCACCGAATTGGCTACCGACCGCACAAGTGCCGTGGCTGCTTATACCGCAGCGGCCGCCGAACAGACACTCGCCGATCAGCGCACCGCAATCTCTGCACTCAACAGTGCCGGTGCGCACGTGGTCTACGGGAGCGAAAGTGAACTACCGGTGCGTCTGGCTGATAGTTATCTGCAGTTAAAGGCATCCGCTCAGCTCTAGTCGTACATCACCGAGTCGATATGGCCGTTCGTCAGCGCCGCCTGCTGTTGCGCTGCTGTGAGTATTTCAATTTGTTGGTAGCCGCTGGCATCATCGCCGTGGTCCATCCCTAAGCCGCGCCGGTAGGCCATCCCACCGAGGATGAGCGTATAGAGCCAGTAGCCCCCCACGGCGATGGTCCCGATCGTGAGTTTCACCCACAACGGCAATGTTGATCCGGTGACAAACCCTTCGATAAGACCGGCGATGAACAGGACCCCAACCAGCCCCACAGCCACCACCGCGAGCGTTCGGCCTGCCTCACCGACCGACTGCAGCCGCGAGCGCCTACCGGGATCAATCAGCGCCCAACACAGTCGCAACCCGGTCCCACCGGCAACAAAAATCGCCGTGAGCTCCAACATGCCATGCGGGAGAATGTAGGCGAAAAACACATCAATGTAGTTGTGCATCCACATGATTGCGCCGGCCTGGCCCACTCCGACCGCGTTGGTATAGAGCACTGTGATGGGTAAAAACCCGGTAATTCCCCCGCCGATACATACCGCAGCAATCCACGCGTTATTCGTCCAGACCTGCGCGGCAAAATCCGGGGCCGGAAAGTTAGTGTAATAGGCGGTAAATGCCGCTTCTGCATATTCACGCAGCTGCGCAGGGGTGCCGACAGTTGCTCGCAATTCGGGCGATTGCACAAACGCAATTCCAGCGGCCAGCGCCACGATCACGAACGCGGCCATCACGGCAAGAGTCCACCATCGCACTCGATAAAATGCCACCGGAATGGTGATCGTAAAAAAGTCCAGGACACTGCGCAGTGGAAAGACTTCCGTTGCGGTCAGCCGGGTGCGGGCGCGGGCTATCAGTGTCGACAACCGCGTAATCATCGCCGGTTCTGGACCGGTGGTACGGATCAGTGATAAATCTCGCGACGTAGCATGATACAGCCGTGCCAACTCATCAGTTTCTGCACCCGAAAGGCGCCGTTTTGCGACTAGCTGTTGTAGCCGTTGCCACTGCGAGCTGCGCGCTGCACTATATGCTTCGGTGTCCACCCCTGTAATGTGCCATATGTGAGTAGGAAAATGTCAACTAACCGCACTCCACGTCGCGAATCAATCATCACCGGAGATGCGATTGAACTGGAGATCCAGCCCGCTGCCATTCCCTTGCGGCTGATGGCCCAGGTCGTTGACGTGGCGGTCATTGGCAGCCTCATGATGCTGGTCGTGCTAATCCTAATAGATAGCGGCCCGTTCAGACTCAATGCCGCTCAGACACAGACCCTTGGCATCGTGATGATCGCGACAATCACATTCGTTATTCCGCTGTTAATGGAGCTGTTTACCGGTGGGCGTTCGCTGGGCAAAATGATGGTTGGGCTGCGAGTCTTACGAGCCGATGGCGGCCCGGTGCGGTTACGTCACGTCTTTGTTAGGCAGTTGGTGGGACTGTTTGAAAACTGGTTAACCTTTGGAGCCGTTGCTTCAATCGCGTCGATGTTCAACGCCCGCGGTCAACGCTTTGGCGATATGTTAGCCGGCACGTATTGCGTGCGGATGCGTGACGATAATGACCACCCCTACCCGCTGATCATGCCACCCGAATTACAGGCCTGGGCGACAAAGGCTGAGATTGGACCGCTGTCATCGTCCCTGACGATTCGAGCCCGCACCTTTTTAAACCGCGCCGCTCGACTCTCCCCACACGCGCGTGCTCGTCTGGGAGTAGCGTTAGCAGAAGAGTTACTCGCCCATGTCCAACCGCCACCACCGATGGGAACTCATCCCGAACGATTCTTAGCGGCCGTATTGGTGACACGCCGTGATGAGGAATACCGTCGCTATCTGCACCAGGTACGCCAAGAAGTACGCGAATCGGTTTAGCCTTCTTCTACCGCTTCGGCTTCGTGGCTGAGCAGTAATGGGATCCCCTCACGCACCGGGTAGCGCCACTGCGGCTCAGAGGTGGAGTACCACCACTCACCTTTCGGAATCAGCGGGGTACCGGTACGCGGACAGCGCACAACCTGTGCCACCCACGCGGGAATATCACTCATCAAGGTCTCCTTTGATCACGTGTAAACGAGGTGGGTGCTCCGCGCGTTCGGTTACCGGTCTCGCGAGCCGACGCCGTTCGGGTGGGATATAGGGCTTCGCTCGCTTGGAAGCTTGCAGAACCGCATCAGCCAGGGCTGAGAGGTCATCGTGAGTTGGCTCAGCTGCTCGATAGTCCGTCTGTAACCGGATCACATCCCAACCGGCTGGGGCGGTGATTGTTTGCGCGTGTTCAGCACACAGATCGTAGGTGTGAGGAACCGCCTTCATCGCAAGTGGGCCAATAATCATCGACGAGTCTTTGTACACATAGGTGAGCGTGGCAGCAGCGGGACGGTCACACCCGGGACGAATACATGGACGCGCGGACTTCACGACTTGATGGTACCGCCATGTGCGCCGATTCCAACTCACGCCACTCCGGCGCGTTAGGCTAGAGGCGTGATCTTTCTCCCCCAGCTGCCCGACCGCACCGCCGGGCGCCGCCGTGACCGACATGGACGCGGGATCCGCGGGCCGCTGTTACCGCCGACCTTGCCCGGATGGCAATCCCAACGCGAGCGATTCAATGAGCTGGTACGCGATGCCGCGCGCGAGTTGACGTTGCGGTACCCGAAATTACGGTCAATCGAATTTGCGGTCGAGGATGTTCCTCCCTCAGCACCGGGACAATACGAACCCCACGCGATCAGTATCGCGCGCTCCTTCGCGGCTGATCATAGCCGGGGACTGCGTTATCGCACGGTGATCTACCGGTTACCAATTACCACTCGCACCCGCTCGTGGGCAGAAACCACCCACCTGGTGCGCTATGCGCTGGCCAGTCAGTGCTCGAGTTTTCTCAATATTGACCCGCGCGAACTCTACCCGCTGTTCTGATTCGCGCTGCCGCCAAGATCGATGTGGACAACACGCCCATCGCGAATCAGCGCCGTTGCCGGCAGCACCGCACGCAATGTTTCATCCCCAACACGATATTTCAGCACCGTGGCAGCAACGATGGGACTGTCGGCTTCCAGCCGCACCGCACGCGTACCGGGGGCGATCTCCACGTTCGTCGTGGTGTGCGCCTTCAGCGTCATGGAGTTACCGCTCGCTTCTTCACCGTTAGTCCCAATCGTCACCGCAGTGACGTCAACGGCGGTATCACTCGGGTTGGTGAGCTGGACCTGCGCGGAGAGATCATGATCGTCAACCACGGGTACCAGCAGGGTCGGTGCTGGAGTGATCGTGGGCAGCCACGTGTGCGCATGACGATCCTCATCGCCGGGTGTATCGAGTTGAACTCCGGCAACGAGCGGTTCACTGGCCGTAATCATCACCGTGTAATCACCGGCATCAACGCCGGTAAGACTCAGATCTTGCACAGAGTGGGCATCGATGGGAATATCACTCGCCCCGGGAAGTGTCAGCGTGCCATCCTTGCCGAGCAGCTGCACACTCACGGTGGTCGTTTCCTCATGTGGATTCACTAATCGCACCACATCATCGCCCTCATCACCGCTGAGTTGCACGCCGGGGATATAGAGACTGCGTGCGGCTGGCGCACTGGGCGTAATCACCCCGGAACCTTGCGGGGTAATCCCTGAAAGACCGTGGTATTGCACTGCGGCTGCAACCTCGCCACCGCTGGTTGTTAAATGCACAGCAAGGCGTTCCACCTCACTGCCAATTCCCTCCAGGACGAGGCTTTCACTCGCCCCGGCAGCCACGGTGCGCGTGGTTGCCGTTTGTGGCAGCGGGCCTCGTTCGCTCAGCAGCTCAACGGCCACACTTGCCGTGGTTTGACCCGCATTGGTCATAACCAAGGTGGCAGAAGAACCAACGGTGGTTGCCCCACCGAGCAGCCACATATCGCTGCTCGGGGCGATACACGGAGCGGCACTTAAACCGCGCAGATCACCACCGTCGTTGATCGAAATCGTCGAACCAGCCAGCTGTGGCTCACCGGCGCCACCTGGTTCGACCACGACGATACCGGGGAGCGTTTCGTTGTCATTGCGGTAAATACTCACACCGCGAGCCGTATCTGGGAGCGGAAATGTTTCCGCAGTCCCAGCACGTCGGTAGTGTCCGAGGACCGGAGTCGATGGTTGTTGGGCGATCACGGTGGTGAGCGTGTGGGTTGCCGATGCTTGATTACCGAATTCTTCGTCACCACTGTCACTGCTGGTTTGCTGCGGTCCGGGGGTGCACACGGTGACGGCCGCTGCTGGTGGCAAGGTGACTGGTTCGGCGCTGACTGTGCCATCGTGCATCGGTAAGTCTGGTTCAAATATGACAAGCCCCAGGCCAGCGGTAACCAAGACGAGGGCGGAAAGGACGGCCGCAAAGCGCGCCGCTAGGATTCGAAACCGCATTATTCCTCCCCTCGGCGGCGTAGGGGAATTGCCAGGAGGACGGTAACGGACATGACGATCGCCAATCCGGCTTGCCACCACGGCAGGTATGCCGGCCGGTAGGTAACTTCCAAGCTACCGGCGTGGGCCGGCACTGCAAAGGCCTGCTGCCACCCAGCGGCGAGGGTGTCCAGCGCATGCCCGTCATAGCTGGCATGCCAGTTGTGGTCAGCGGGTGTTGCGAGCACCAGTTTGCGCTCGCTGCCGCCCGCGGCAATCTTCGTATCGATATGCGAGTCTGTGACCGGGACGAGTGTGGGCTGTTGGCCATCAATGAGCTGCGCAAAACTTGCCAGTCCCCCACCATCAGCAGCAGTTGATACGCGCCAAATCGTCCCCGCGTCATTTTCGGTCACGCGCGCAAGTCCTGCTGTGGCATCCAGCGCAGCGACCAGTTGGCTGTGGACCGCCGGCGGCAGATCGCTGGCAAATTCACTCACGGGCGGGACTACTACCACGCCAATACCCGCAGTGGCTAACCGCGAGGCGATCGTCTCGTCGAATCCGGCAGTACTGGCCGCCACCGTTTCGCGCAGCCACTTATGCGCAGGATCACCTGGATGGGCGAGTTCCCGCAATGCAACAACCGAGGGGGAGGCAAGCATCGTCTCACCGTCGGAATGCACGACCGCACCGTGGTAGCGATCGGTGCCGGTGGCGGTGAGCACCAGCGTGCGCTCACCGCCTTCACCTGCGGCGAGCTGTTGGGACAGCGCCGGAGTGATTGGTCGTTTCGATGCGCTCACCAACCCGGTTGCGCCACTTTGGATGGCAATGCTCGCCCACACAAGTGGGATTGCCACCAACGCAAGCCCAAGTCCCCCCAGGGTTGCCAGCCGTGCGCCCTTCCACCAGGTCGCTGTGATCTGGCCTAGGCCATCACCCGCAAGGACGATCGCACAGATCAGCCCGGCAATAATCAACGAAACGAACGGCCCGGTAGCCGCGGTAATCGCGCCGTCATGATCGGAGCCAACCACGACCGTGCGCGCCACAATTACCCCGCTCAGGCCCGCAACAATCAGCAACCAGCCCAACCGCACCATAATTGTGGTGCGACCGCCGCGCGCAAGTGCCAGGCCGGCGAGGACTGCGAAAATCACCGCGATGACTATCCCCAGCTGTTCGGCGCCAAATGTGCCAAATCCGGTGGGCAGTTCTCCCCCGCCGGCGGCTGCGAGCACATCGGTTGTATCGCGCAGTGGGTAGCCGGGAGAAAGAAAGAATGCACGCCACATATAGGGCTGAGTGGCGGTGAGGAGTTGCGGGAGTTGTAAGACGAGGGCAGGCAGTGGAATGAGGAGGAATGCGAGACGGTGGTGGGCGATGACCAGCTGGCTCACCCATAACAACGCGATTCCCACCGGGAGTAAACTCGGGGCGGCAGCCGTGATGGCAGCAAAGAGCAGGGCGGCGCTGGCAGCGGCCGCAAGGTTGAGTCTCCCCCGCTTGTCGACGTCGGCTGCTTGCGCGGTTGCGACCGCATCCGCTTGCGGATCACTGCTCGTGGCGACAATGGCGGTCGTCTCCTCAGCCGGTTCACGCGGCCCGACTTCCGGAACCACCTCGGGCGTTGGGGTCGCCTCGTTATCGGCGCGGTTGCGAGCCTTGGCTGCCTGGGTTCCTTCACGGTATTCACCGCGGCGCTCGGCAGCACGTTTGGCATCGACACGTTTGGCGCCGACCATCCCCGAGACAACCGTGTCCCGGGCATGGCGGTTAACACTGCGAGCAAGGGCCACCATGAGCAGTGGCAGTAACAGGTGTGCAATCACCACGCCAAGCCGGCCATCTCGCAACGCACCGATGTAGACCGGAGCGAGCGCCCAGATTACCGCAGCCCAGCCCCGCAGTGGCAGTGACCGTGTCCCCGCACCCGCGCCAAACCAGGCACTCATCCCGGCCAGCGGGATGGCGAACCAGTACAGCAGGGGGACAAACACCGCCAGGTTCCCACTCAGTGCCACCGCGGGCAGGAGTGCAAACAAGAACGGTTCTGGTGGGCCAGCTATCCCCAGCCCCGTATCGATCCACTGGGAGGTCGCAGCGTGGAAGGTGTCCGCAAAATTCCCAACGGCACGAGCGAGAGAACCCCCGGCGTAAATTCCCACCGAGAGGGCCGGACGGATGATTGCGATCCCCAGCGCGAATAATGCCAACGCCACCACCGCCATTGTGGCGCGTCGATAGCGGGCTAGACGTGCGAGCTCTTTGCGTTCCAATTCACTGGGGGCTAGGGCAAGGCGGCGATAGTCGCGCGCAGAGCGACGCTGCTCGCGTTTTTTCTCAGAAATCAGCCGTGCCGGTGTGTAAATCGTCGCGAGGGTTGCGCGCGAGATGGTGGCGACAGCCCTTGTGCGTCGGCGAGTATTCAACCAGCTTGCCGGTTGGAAGAGCACAGCGCTTGCCGCGTGCAATTCAGCCCACAGGAGATCAATATCCTTACGCGCCAGCCGCCACAGGGCACGCAGTGGCGCCAAGATGGCGATTGCGAGCCAAACCAGTGGAACTTGCCAAGCTGCAACCCCGGAAATCCAGGTGAAGAGCTGTGCTTGGCGACGCGCACGAAAGGATCGAGAAATATCGGGGCGGCGAGTCTTAGCCGAACGTAAACCCTGGTAGCTGGCACGAGCGTGCTGGACTACGGCGGTGGGAACCACCACGACGCGATATCCAGCCAGACGCACTCGCCGAGAGAGTTCCAATCCGTCATTAAACGGGCCGAGCGCCGGATCAAAACCACCCACGGCAGTAAAAATATCCTTGCGGATGAGCGCTCCAGCGCTGCCGACACCGAGGACGTCGCGCCGCGCATCAAGCTGGCCTTGATCAATATCTTCGGGATCGCATTCAATAAAACGGCGCGTCGTCTTTGTCGCGCGGATCCCCACCGACAGTAATCGGTCGGGTTTGGCCCAGCCGCGTTGTTTGCAGCCCACTAACCCAATGGAGGTCGCTAATTCAACTTCGCGCAATAGGCGCGCCAGCGCGTTGGGACCGGGAGCAGAATCATCG
>JAUNVN010000050.1:0-9031 GCA_030537655.1 Bowdeniella nasicola
CGCCAAAAATATCGGTAATCTTGGCGCCACAATAGGCCGGCATATCAATAATTGCCGCGCGTGAGGTGGACGCGATATTTGCGACGCACAAAATCGTTTCATCCGCATTTTCGCGAATGAAGGTCAACACACTGCGATGGTTACACGCCAACATTTCAAAACTGCCATTACCAAAGACCGGGTGGGCGCGGCGAATATCGAGCATGCCGCGTACCCAGTGCAATAGGGAAGTGGGGGCGGCCAGCTGGGCTTCGACGTTAACTGCCGTGAAGTTGTGTACCAGCGACTGGATGATCGGCAGGTAGAGCTTCCCGGGATCGGCGGAGGAAAAACCCGCGTTGCGATCCGGATTCCACTGCATCGGGGTGCGAACCGCATCGCGGTCAGGCAACCAGATATTGTCACCCATGCCAATCTCATCGCCGTAATATAAGCACGGTGAGCCCGGCAGCGACAGCAGCAGCGCGTGAGCGAGTTCGATTTCGGCGCGCGAATTACGCAGCAGGGGAGCTAAGCGCCGACGGATTCCCACATTGGCGCGCATCCGCGGGTCTTCGGCATACCACGAATACATCGCAGCGCGCTCTTCGGTGGAGACCATCTCCAAGGTAAGCTCATCGTGGTTACGTAAGAACGTCCCCCACTGGCCCCCGGCCGGCACCGCGGGGGTGTCGGCAAGGATTTGGCGGATCGCGGTACTGCGCTGTTCGCGCAGCGCATAAAAAATCCGCGGCATCACCGGGAAGTGAAAACACATGTGACATTCGGGGGCGGTATCGGTCCCGAAGTATTCGATGACATCCTCGGGCCACTGATTCGCTTCGGCCAGCAGGATCGTCCCGGGAAATTCCCGATCGACCATCGCGCGTACTTTCGCGAGGAACGCGTGAGTTTCAGGGAGATTCTCACAGTTCGTCCCCTCGCGTTCATACAGGTAGGGCACCGCATCGAGCCGGAAGCCATCAACGCCCGTGCGGGCCCAAAATCGCACCACGTCAAGCATTGCTTCGTGGACGCGCGGATTGTCATAGTTCAAATCGGGTTGGTGGGAAAAGAACCGATGCCAAAAATATTGCCGCCGGACCGGATCGAAGGTCCAGTTTGAATCTTCGGTGTCAACAAAAATGACCCGGGCATCGGCATACGCGTCGTCGGTATCGCGCCACACATAGAAATCTCCATAGGGGCCATCGGGATTTGACCGCGAGGCCTGGAACCACGGATGTTCATTCGAGGTGTGGTTCATCACCAGATCGATAATGATCCGCAACCCGCGCGCGTGAGCCTCATCCATGAGTTCTTGGAAGTCGGCCATCGTGCCGTACATCGGATCAATATTCGTATAGTCGGAAATATCGTAGCCACCATCTGCCAGCGGCGAGGGATAAAACGGCGGTAACCACAGACAGTCCACGCCGAGCCATTGCAGGTAGTCCAGCCGGTTGATTAGTCCGCGAATATCACCGATCCCATCGCCATCGGTGTCGTGAAAAGCCCGCAGCAGCACCTCGTAGAAGACGGCGGTGCGAAACCACTGTGGGTCATCACTTAATCCGGGGCGGCTGCCGGTGGGAAACAGCTGAGTCACGAATACTTCACTTTCATAATGTGGGCGCACTGAGTGTGGGGATCAAGACGCACAAACGGGACGGGACCCCAAATGAACTCCTGCCCCGACATTTCATCGACCACCGCGAGCGGCAGGTCCAACCCACCGGGCCGCAGTGCCGCCAAATCCAGGTGGATCAGCGATTCGTGGGTGTGATGGGGATCCAAATTCACCACCACAATCACCGTTGAGTCTTTCCCATCGGGGGTATACGCACCATCGATATGTTTGGAAAAACACAGAATATCGTCACTGGTGGTTGGATGCACGGTGATTTGGTGCAGTTGTCGCAGCGCCGCATTATCACGGCGGATCCGATTGAGCATGGTCAGCAGCGTCGTCATTCCAGCTGCTTCGGGAGCGTCCCAATTGCGTGGCTTGTACTCGTATTTTTCATTATCGAGTTGCTCTTCAAACCCTGGACGCGGCGTTTTTTCAATGAACTCATACCCGCTGTAAATCCCCCAGGTGGGAGAGCCAGTGGCCGCTAATACCGCGCGGATCGCGAAGGCACTGGCACCACCATCCGTCATATAGGGAGTGAGAATATCGTGCGTGGTGGGCCAGAAGGTGGGACGTAACAGGTGTGGGGTTTCGCGTGCCACCTCTTGGAAATAGTCACCCAGTTCGTGTTTGTTTAACCGCCAGGTGAAATACGTGTAGGACTGGTGGAATCCAATGGCTCCAAGGGTGCGCATCATCGCCGGGCGGGTGAATGCTTCGGCGAGGAAAATCACCTCGGGGTGTTTTTCATGGAAATGGGCAAGCAGGCGCTGCCAAAATGCGAGTGGTTTCGTATGGGGATTATCAACGCGGAATAAACTCACCCCGTGATCAATCCACATTTGGACGACATCGCGGATCGCCAGGTAGATCCCTTCGGGGTCGCGATCAAAGTTGAGAGGGTAAATGTCCTGGTATTTTTTCGGTGGATTTTCGGCATAGGCAATTGAGCCGTCAGCGCGCGCGGAAAACCATTCGGGATGGTCGTGCACCCACGGATGATCGGGCGAGCATTGCAGCGCGAGATCTAATGCCACTTCCATTCCCAGCTCGTGGGCCCGATCAACAAAGGCGGCAAAATCATCGAAGTCACCCAAATCGGGGTGGAGCGCATCATGGCCGCCTTCGGGAGCGCCAATGCCATAGGGAGAACCGGGATCACCCGGCAGGGCAGTGAGCGTATTGTTACGCCCCTTGCGGTTGGTGGTTCCAATCGGATGGATCGGGGTGAGATAGACAACGTTGAAGCCCATTTTCGCGATCCCATCAAGACGCTTGGCAGCGGTGGCAAATGTGCCTGATATCCACCGGCCGGCACGCTCGTCAAAATAGGCGCCTTCGGAGCGGGGGAAGATCTCATACCACGCCCCACACATGGCCAATTCCCGGTGCACCACCAATGGGTATGGTCGTGAGGGGGAGACGAAGTCACGCAGCGGATAGCGTGCGAGTAACTCGAGGACCTCCTGGCTGCGGGCCCGCTCAAAACTCGTCTTCTCACACGCCTGCAAATCGGTTGCAAGCTGCTCACACCAGCGCGCGTGCTTGGCAGGCAGGTTCGTTTCGGTTGCGATCCGACGGAAAATCTTCGCACCTTCAAGATGCATTAATTCCACATCCTGGCCACCGGCAATTTTAATGGCGGCATCGTGCAGCCACGAGCGGTACGGGTCAGAGTAGCCTTCGATGACAAAACTCCACGCACCCGGCCGATCGGGACACAGCCACGCCTCATAGCGGTCAAGTCCGCGCAGTACCTCAACCATTTCAACTCGTTGAAATTCACGGCCATCGGGATCACGCAATACCGCGGTGGCACCAAAGGCATCGTGGCCGTCACGAAAGACGGTGGCGCGTACCGGAAATGGCTCCCCAACGGTCGCTTTTGCCGGGAGCGTACCGCCTTCAATTGCCGGGGCAATTTCCAACACGGGAATGCGACCGATGTGGAATTTTCCGCCGTGGCCAGCAAGGACCGTTGCGGGGGTATCCACCGGGGTGGAGACGGAAGAGTGGTTTGAACGCGAGGAAGGATGACGATCGTGCTTCACTCTTCCACCGTAGCGACAATACGACGGCTTTGCCCGCATTCGGGCCCGGTTTATCTTCCGTTGCGCTCCAGGCAGGGTTTAGGGTTGTGCTGTGAGACTTGCCAGCCGCTTTTCGCCCGGCCGGATGGTTGTTGCCACCTTCGCGATCACCATCCTGATTGGTAGTGCGCTATTGATGTTGCCCGTGGCGCGAACCGGTGCCGATGCCTGGCCGCTGGAAGCCGGCCTTGACCAGGCGCATAGCATTCCGGCAACAGTTGGTCCACAACTGTCCGGTGGTGCGCCGCTGTCAGTCGCCCTGTTTACTGCCACATCCGCCTGTTCGGTTACCGGGTTGATCGTGGTGGATACCTCCAGTTATTGGACCGGTTTTGGCCAGGTGGTGCTGCTGATTTTGATGCAGATTGGCGGGTTGGGCACCATGACGATCGCCGCGCTGGTTGCGATGGCGCTCGCCCGCCGCCTCGGACTACGCCAACGTGCCCTGACTGCGGCAAGTGCCGGTGAACTCAATTTGGGTGATGTCCGCGATGTCGTCGTGCGCATCACCGTCATTGCCCTGACCTGTGAGATCACCGCAGCAGTCATACTCGCACTGCGATTAGCCTGGCGTGGCGAACAATGGGCAACCGCGATTGGGCACGGGATATTTTTTGCGATCTCCGCATTTAACAATGCCGGATTTTCCCCCCTGGCTAACTCACTGATGCCCTACGCCACCGACGGGTGGATTATCCTGCCGATCAGCGCGTTGATTATCATCGGTGGGCTCGGTTTTCCCGTCCTTGTCGAGCTGCGCCGCCGCTGGCGCATGCCACAGCGCTGGTCACTTAATACCCGCCTGGTGCTGCTGGGAACCGTGATGCTCACGATTATCGGCTGGGTGGTGATGGCCATTGCGGAGTGGACCAATGAGGCCACAATCGGTCAGTTCTCCACCGGCGGGAAACTATTGGCTTCCTTCTTTTCGGCGCTCTCGCCGCGGACGGCCGGCTTTAACAGTGTGGACATTGCTGC
Source organism: Bowdeniella nasicola (assembly GCA_030537655.1). GTDB lineage: Bacteria > Actinomycetota > Actinomycetes > Actinomycetales > Actinomycetaceae > Bowdeniella > Bowdeniella nasicola_B. Next base: position 4,681 of record JAUNVN010000050.1, read on the forward strand.
CCAACACGATGTCACCTGGCTGACCACCGACCTGTTGATGTTTGTTGGTGGGGGACCAGCCGGAACAGCCGGGGGCATTAAAATCACCACGGCACTGTGTATTTTTTACATTGTTCTTACCGAAGTACGCGGTGAGCGGGCAGTCAATATCCTTGGTAAACGCCTCGATCGTAATGTCCACCGCCAAGCATTAACGGTGGTGAGCCTATCGGCTGCGGCGGTGCTCAGTGGCACGGTGATCTTAATGTCGGTGAGTGTTTTTGGGCTCGATCGCAGCCTGTATGAAGCGATCAGCGCATTTTCCACCGTGGGACTTTCCACCGGGATTACCGCACGGTTGCCGTTGAGTGCCCAATTCATGTTGATCATCTTTATGTTTGTTGGCCGGATCGGTCCGCTCACCGTGGCGACTGCGCTGGCACTAAAACGCGGGCACCGGCGCTATGAATATCCCAAGGAACGTCCCCTCATTGGCTGAGATAAGAAAGAAGGTTCGCGATGTTTAAAGGACTCAAACGCGGCTATAACGACCACCGTGGGGTGGTGGTGATCGGCTTGGGACGCTTCGGTGCGGCACTGGCAGGAGAACTGGAAAAATGTGGCACCGAGGTACTTGCCATCGACAGTAATGCGCGCGTGGTTGAAAAGGTTGCCAACCGCCTCACCCACGTGGTGTGTGCCGATGGCACCGATGAAGAAGTCCTACGGCAACTGTCCGTTCCTGATTTCTCACGAGCCGTGGTGGCCATCGGTGGTGATGACCTTGCCCAATCAATCTTGACGGTCTCGGTGTTAAAGAATCTCGGAGGCATCGATATCTGGGCGAAAGCATCCTCACTTGAACAGGGACGAATTTTGGAACAGATGGGGATCGAACACGTGTTTTATCCCGAATACGATATGGGCAAGCGTGCCGCGCACCTGGTGGTGCAATCGGTGCTGGACTATATCGAACTCGGCTATGGCTTCGCCCTGATCTCCACGATCGCGCCACAGCGGCTCGTGGGCAAAACCCTCGGGGAGACCAATGTGCGGAAAACCGAAGGGATCTCAGTGGTCGCGGTACGCGATGTTGACGGCTCGTGGGTGCCAGCGCACAGCGAAACCATGGTGCACGAGCGTGACATTATGCTCGTGGTTGGTCCCGCTGAGCGGATTAGTCGACTAAAAGCCGATGCTTAATAGTCCATGTTCATCGCGGTGCGCACATCGGCGAGAGTCTGGTCAGCGACCTCGTTAGCGCGGGCATTACCGGCGGCAAGCACCTTGAGCAGGTAGCCTTCATCCGCGATCAACTCGGCGCGCCGCGCGCGGATGGGGGCGAGGAATTCATTCACCGCTTCGGTGGTGACAGCTTTGAGCTTCCCACCGCCACCATCACCGATCTGGGCGGCTAACGCGGCGGGGTCCTCACCGCTACACAGTGATGCAATCAGCAGGAGGTTCGCCACTTCCGGGCGGTTTTCAGGATCGTAGGTAATATGACGATCCGAATCAGTAACCGCTTTTTTCAGCACTTTTGCTGTCGTATCGGCATCCATTCCCAATTCGATCGTATTGCGGCGGGATTTACTCATCTTGTACCCATCGGTGCCCAGCAGGGCGGCAGCTTCTGACAGCAGGGCCTCAGGGCGGCGGAATACTGGCCGGTCCTGATCGGCGCGTCCGTAGCGCTTATCGAAGCGATTGGCGATTACCCGCGCCTGTTCTAAGTGGGGAAGCTGATCTTTACCGACCGGGACGAGATTGGCACGGCAAAAGAGAATATCGGCGGCCTGGTGGACCGGATAGGTGAGCAGCAAACCTGACATTGCACGGCCATCGGTTGCTTCCAATTCGGCCTTCACCGTCGGATTACGGTGTAATTCCGATTCGGTTACAAGCGAGAGGAACGGTAGCAGCAATTGGTTTAATGCCGGCACTGCCGAATGGTGGAAAATCGTGGAACGATCCGGATCAATCCCGCAGGCAAGATAGTCCGCGACCAAGGACAGCACGCGCTCGCGAATCGGACCGACACCGTCGCGGTCGGTAATGACCTGATAGTCCGCAACCAGCACCCAGGTGTCAACACCGCGGTCTTGAAGTTTCACGCGATTAGCGAGCGTACCGAAGTAGTGACCCAAGTGGAGTTTACCGGTCGGCCGGTCGCCAGTCAGAACGCGAAAGCGGCTCGGGTCTTTCGTAATTTCCGCATCAATTTCAGCTGACCGCTGCCGAGTACGGGCAAGGGAAGCTTGTGAAAACGTGGCGGCAAGATCCGCATCCTGGTGGCTCATAGTGTCCTTTCGGCAAGGTAGATCTGCAAGGAGAGCGGCTCCACATGCACGGTGGTGGCGGCCTGGAAGGTCTCAACCTCGTAGTGGTCGGGATGGTCCCATTCGGAATCCCACACCAACTGCCAGGCGAGTGCGTGCGTGGAGTTATCCTCGCTTGCTATCTTACGGCCCACGGCAAGGTTAACTTCCACCGGCTGGAGCGCACCGTTAAAAATGACGAGCGCATCGCGATGATCACCACCACCTGAGCGCATCATTTGGACCACGCGGTTATGTGGATCATGCCAGTGCGCCGATTCGCGTGGGTGGCCATCGGCAGCGAACCAGGCGAGGTCGGGAAGACTATCTCCTGGGCGCGGACGTCCCGATGCGAAGCGTACCGGACGTAGCGCATGATGTTCCCGGCGGAGTTTGAGCAGATGTTTTGTCGTAGCCAGGAGAGACTCTTGCCAGGGGTCTAACTGCCAGGACAGGTAGGAAATATCGTTGTTTTGGCAGTAGGCGTTATTGTTCCCGCCCTGGGATCGACCCATCTCATCGCCGGCAGTAATCATCGGCACACCCGCGGAAATGAGCAGCGAACCGAGGAGGTTGCGCATGGACTTACGTCGGGCGGGGATTACCGCATCGGCAATATCGCCGTGATATTGAAAGCCCTCCATTCCGTGGTTCCACGACAGGTTCACCTCGCTGCCATCGCGGTTATCTTCCCGGTTGGCCTCATTGTGTTTGTGGTTGTAGGACACCAGGTCGGCAAGGGTAAAGCCGTCGTGAGCGGTAATGAAGTTAATGGATGCCAGCGGTCCGCGTCCTCCGGGGATGGCACCGAAGGAAAACAGGTCGGCCGACCCCGAGATACGGTTACCTAAATCAGCCAGGGAATGGGGCAGCTGATTGTGGGCAAGTTTGGCCGCATCGGCGAGCCAAAAGGTGCGCAATGCATCGCGATATCGATCATTCCAATCAGCGAGTGGGGAGGGAAACTGTCCGGTGCGCCAACCGTTGGGGCCCAAATCCCACGGTTCGGTAATCAGTTTCACATCGTGCAAGATCGGATCACACGCCAGCGCCGTGAGAAAGGGATGATGGTCGGTGAACTGCTCACCGTGGCGCCCCAGGGTGACGGCCAAGTCGAAGCGGAATCCGTCCACTCCAACCTCTTTGACCCAGTAACGCAGCGAATCGAGAGCAAGTTTCACCACTGCGGTACGGCGAAAGTCGAGGGTATTGCCGCAGCCCGTATAGTCAACACACTGGCCATTAGCATCATGAAGGTAGTAGCCGGCCTCATCCAGGCCCCGCAACGATAGGCTCATCCCGTCATTGCCGGCCTCGCAGGTGTGGTTGTACACCACATCGAGAATCACTTCGATTCCCGCCTGGTGTAGCAGCTCCACCATCCCGGTGACTTCCTCTACGACCGCTTGGGCGCCACGCTGACGCGCATGTTCGGTTGCATAGGCAGGTTCGGGAGCAAAAAAACCCAGCGTGTTATAGCCCCAATAGTTTTCCAGACCGCGCGCCGCGAGAAAAGGTTCGGGAGCCGACAGGTGAATCGGGAGTAACTCCAAGGCGGTGACACCCAAGTTGTGCAAATGGGCGATAAATGCGGGGTGGGCCAATCCTGCGTAGGTACCACGCAGATGAGCGGGAATACCGGGATGGTTAATAGTCAACCCGCGCACGTGCCCTTCGTAAATCACGGTGTCGCGCCACCGGTGACGCGGACGTGATGGCCACGCAGAAAAGGGGGTATCAACCACCACGGCGCGAACGCCAGGCAATTCCACGTCTTCAGGATTGATTGGTTGCAGTGGACGGATCGGCTCACCGGTATCATCGCGCTGATAGTCGTAGGCGTTGTGGTTCAGCTCCAGCGTTCCGGTGACCGCACGCGCATAGGGGTCAAGGAGGAGCCGATGGGGATGGAACCGTTGCGCGGTGGCGATATCCCACTTGCCGTGGGCGCGAAAACCATAGGCCGTTCCGGGCACGACGCCGGGAATATGGCCGTGCCACACTCCGTGTACGGGGCCGCGTAGCAGGTAGGCCTCTTCGACCTCGTGATCACC
>JAUNVN010000050.1:9041-9286 GCA_030537655.1 Bowdeniella nasicola
GCGGAAAAAACACACTTCCACAGCGCTCGCACGCGGCGCATAGACGGCAGCATCCACCCCGCCGGCAACGGGGTAGACCCCGAGGCGACCACGATCGTTGGCAGGGCCGGGAGCACGAACTGGGCTGGTACGTAGGGCAATCGTCACGGTGTCATTATCGGCATAAATACGAAGAAATGCGTCTCGAGTCAATGTGACCTTGCACTACAGTCTTCGCTGCTCACTAGCTCAAGACAGCCAACGGT
>JAUNVN010000051.1:0-7302 GCA_030537655.1 Bowdeniella nasicola
TTGGATGCGGTTGTGGCGTGAGGCGAGGATCCCGATCGCTTCGGGACGCACCCCATTTTCCAGCCACATCTCCACCCGGTCACCAGCTGCCTCGATCTCTTTCGTGCGGTTTTGCACGGTGATGATCACCGGCAGCGGCCCGGTGCGAACCGAACGATAGTCATCAATTCGTTCGTTTTCGCCTTCCAGGTCGGTGATCGGGTTGCCTTGCAGCAGCGAGATCGCATAGGCAAGGTTTTCAGCGGTGGTGCGGTAGTTTAAGCGGAGGCGGCGTGAGCGGCCGCGAATGTTCACACCAAAGTGCGAGAGCGTAATCTTTTGCCCGTAGATGCGCTGGTGGGAATCCTCGGCGATGAACAGGTCGTTTGGTCCTTCTTTTGCCAGTGCTCGCAAGAGGCGCATATGCGGCGCGTTGAAGTCTTGCGCCTCATCGGCAAGCACATAGTCGGCCACAAAATCTTCGGCTTGTGCCTCACCGGTTTCCTCAGCGCTTTTCGCTGCGCGCAATTCGAGCACCTGCGCGGCAATCGCACACACTTCAGGGAAAGACAGCTGATTATCGAGCTGGTTGAGGTTGCGGTAGCGCGCGAAGATCTGCCACAGCTGGCGGCGTTTCGCGCGGTTGAGTGCGGTGCCGCGCCCGGCGCGCGAGACCCGCAGGTAGTCACGTTCGTTCACCAGTTGGTTGCCAAGCACCACGGTGACATATTCCTGCTCCAAGAAAGCCGGGTGGTAAAGCGGATCGGTGGTGTCAAAACCGGCGCTTTCCACCGCGAACATCCACGCATCGTAGGTGTTGGTGATGCGCCGCGAGCCGATACTCGCACCTGCCCCCAGCACCTTTTCGGCGGCCTGCTGGGCAAGATCGCTCGGCGTTTTCAGCAACACTTGTGAGGCGATCCGGTCGATGCCCTCAATCGCAACGCCCGGCTCGCCAACCCCCACGACTTTGATGTTCGGTGCCAGGCGGGCAAAGTTTTCTTCCAGCGAAGAGGCAAGTGAGCGCGTAAAGGTGGTGAGCAGGATGCGTTTTTGGGGTTCTTCGCGGTGCAGGTGGCGTGCGCGATGTAGGAGCACGACAGTTTTTCCAGTGCCTGCCCCGCCGGACAGGCGGTAGGCGCCATTCCACGAGCCGGTCGCATATTTGCGCTGCTCGGGGTGCAAGAACACGCGCCACCGGTCGATATCGGCGGACTCGATTGCTTCTTTTAGTTCGTCGGGGTTCTCGCCAACATATTTGAAGCCGACCGAGGACTGCTTCAGCGCGTCCACAATCGCCTCATCGCTGCTGTCGGTCGCGGCCTTGGCAGGCAGGCCGAGGTCTTCGCGCACGGTGGCGAGATCATCACCGGCGACAAGGCCGAGCAGTACCAACCCTTGGGCTTCTGGTGCCTTTTCCGCAACGGTGGTGAACTCGGTTTTGGTGGTGGCCGCCAGCGCCGCAGTTGCCCACTGTTCGGCGATGCCGGCTTCTTGCAGCGAGGCCACATCCCAGTTTTTTGCGAGCAGGTTATCCCACGCAACTTCAATCGCGGTTGCAGCCGCTTCTTCGCTTTCACTTGGCGCCGCTTCACTGGCAGCAACCTGTTCGCCGTGCGGTGCGGTGCCGCTCACGGGCTGCGGGGGAGTGGTAGGTGCCGGCGTCTCGGGTACTTCCACCGGGCCCGCATCGGTGAACTCTGGCGTGCCAAGCGCCAGGTTGAAGTTCAAAACGGTACGCCGGGCAATGTCGATGGCTTCGTCGTGATTCCACGTGCCGTAGTAGATGAAGTGCGCGCCGTCTTTCGCGTTCAGTTGGTAGAGCACCGCTCGCCACTGCTGGTTCACCCGGCCGGTGCGAACGCGCGGGTCGCGTGCCCCGACGATCGGTTCGATATGCAGCCCGGGTGCGGTGTGGTTCTTTTGCAGTTTTTGCAAAAAGTCGTAGGCACGCTTCTTTATCGACCCATCCAGCGCATTCTTGCTGGAAACCATCGTTACAAATGCCATCGGCTAGTTCCTTTCACCAAGCGCATTCAGCGCTTTTTGCACATCGGCAAGGTGCACGATTTCGACGCCAAGGTTTGCTTGTCGGAGCTGTTCTTTTTCTGTCTCATCAGCGGTCACAATCAGGCGGCCATCCCAAGTCGCAATCGTGGCAATGCGGTGGATCTCATCGCCGACACTATCTGGCGTATCCACGTCCGCTTCAGCGAGTGCTTGGAAGAAGGGCACCTCGTCGTCCAGGGCTTCTTCTTCAATAATTTCACGCCAGCGATCCGAAATTGTCGCGGTTTCAGCGGCTGGCTGGGTGAGCGTCACCGAGTCGGGTAGCAGTTCGCCTAGCGTCGAGGTGGTTGCCACAAGTAGGTCATCGACATTCGGAGTGAACGCGGTGAGTGTTTGCCACAGTAGCCAGGTGCGCCACGCACCCCGGAAGTGCGGGGAGCTGACTGCATCGTCATCCAAAATCAGCGCGCTACGCGCCCCATCGGTGCTGAGGGTTGCAGCAATAAAGCGCAGGTGCGGCAAGTTAAATCCCCACACGCGCGGGGTGGTATCGGCGCTGGCGACGGAGCGCAAATACTCCCCGAGCTGTGCTTCTAGCTTGTCTTCAAGGATCGAGGGGGAGGCAACATTGTGTTGGTTGAAGGCAAAAAATGGTACCAGGCGGGAGAATAGCTCCCACTTTGCCGGTTCGGGTTTTAACATCCACTGCCACAGCAGCGCCATCGTGCCTTCGGAAATCGCGCGCACCAAATCCTGATCGGCGCCGTGGTGGATGAGACGTTCCAATGTCTGGTCATCCACGCCAGCGGCGCGCTGCCAGGCTTTTGATGAGGAGCGTGCGGCGAAATTCTCCACATCCTGATGCGTGATCGCCCAGGGGATGAACCCACTGGCGCGCAGGCGGGCACGTTTTTCGGCGTCGTCACCAACGCGGTTGTGTGCCGCGGTGGCGTGATACTGGTAGCCGTCGGTGTAGATCGCGATCGGGGGAATATTCGGGTCATCGGCGCGCAACAAAAAGTCCGGGCGCGTACCTTCCACATTCACCTGCGGACTGAGCCGCCAGCGCCTGCCCGACATGGAGATGTTCAGCAGGTCTCCGTTCGGGGTTGGTTCAGCGACAACTTCAGCCTGTTTGGCTGCCAGGCGCGAAAGGAGCGCGGCGCGGAATTGCTGTTCCAATGGGCTCTCACCCGTAGCAGGCTGAACGGGACCGAAGCGCACCTGCCAGCGCATGAAATCGGGCTCTGGATGATCCTCATCGAGTTGCAGCAAAATCTTCAGCATCCGCATCGCTTCGATACGCGAAACTTTGTCGCGCTGTTGCGGATGCGCATAGGGATAAAGACAGCGGTGGCAAGCGCGGCGGTCTTCATGTTCGCAGCTGCAGGTACTGACAATATCCCACGCCGCTTTCAGCACTTCAAAGACGATGCGCGGATCCTTAAATGCCGCCAAATAGCCGGTGCCGCCCGGTACCGAGTCGTGCAGCAGCAGGCAGCGTACCTCCGGTTTTTTCGGATCTGGCATATCCATGATCTGCAAATGGCCGGGCGTGCCGCCAATGTGATGTTGCAATCCGAGCAGGAGGGTTGCCTGCAAAGTCGGCAGTGAGAAGTCACCGGCGGAGATCGCCTCGGTTGGCAAGGTGAGTTTCACTGCCTGCGTGGTGAGCTTGCGGGCGAGCAGTAACCGCAAGGTGTGTTCCTCATCGGCGTTGCGATATTTACACCAGTAGCGGTGGTGGTCACGCTGGTTGAAGCGCATTTCCGGGTCGAGCTGTCCACAATAACCGCAGAGCGGAAAGCGCTGCGCCGTAAAGGTGCGCCCGCCAATGGTGAACTCGTGCGAGCCACCACCATGGGGACCAAAGTTCAACCAGGTGAGGTCAATGCGGCGCAGATAGTCCACCCCGAAACCGCACGCATCAAGCTGCCAGGGATCTTCAGCGTAGGCAAGATCAATATCGGCAAGCGCAGCAATCGTGAATTGACGTTGGCGCCGCTCATCGGTGATATCGGAAATCACCGCTTCATCACGGCTGACGACCGCCGAGACCTTCCGCAGCAGCAACACTTCGTGCAGATTACTCGAGTCGTGAATCCCACTGGCACCGCAGCGCGGACAGCTCCGCGCGGCATTGCGATAGGTGCGCGTGGTGCCGTCACTGCCGACCAGTTCTTGATGCCAGGTACATGCCGGGCAGATCTGCCACACCGCAACATCTCGCTCATCGGGCCCAAGCTCAGCAGCATCGATGCGGATTTCCATGCCGGAGGCATAAAAGACGGCACCCGGTGCAAACTCATGGATCGCAATCCCACTGGAGCGCTCATAGCTGTGCCGGTCGATTTCGAACTCTTGGGTGTCCTGGTCGCGGTGTTGCACCTGCAAATCGAGCTCCACCGTGTCACTCATGAGCGTATAGTTCGGCAGCACCCCGTAGGATTCGAGTGCCCCGATCCCGAACTGGGCACGCATTTCATGTTGCAGGCGCTGCATGCGTTTGACCTGTGCAACCGCGAATTTTACATTCCGTTCGGCTTCTTTCACCTCAGCGGAATCCTCGGGGTACATTTGCCGCGCATCGCGCTCTTCTTCTTTCACCACTTCAATGCCGGCGATCATCTGGCGAGTGCGATGGGCGAGATCTTCGCGATCACGCTGATATTCCGCGGCTACACGCTGCATCCGCCCAGAAAATTCGCGCAGTGCAAAGGACTTGAGCCGCTCAATCGCCTTCGCGGAAAGCAGATTGCCGAACTGGGTGAGAAATGCAGTCAGGAGTTCCTCGCCTTCGCTGGCAACGAGGTCTACCAGCCGACGCAGATAGCCGTCTTCCCCATCGAGTTTGAGTGCTAGGCTGGCACGTTTTGGTGAGATTTCACCGCGCCTGGCAAGCACGTCTGCCACACTCGCGGTGAACTGACGCGCCAAAATCTCCTCAGCATCAACAAACGTGGTGGGCGGAGTGACCGCGCCGTTGATCACCGAGAGCGGATCATAGAGTTTCGGTAGGTGCAGCCCGCGCCCACGTACGAAAGCGAGCACAAGCGCGTTGCCGGTTTTCCGCCCGGCGCGCCCAACGCGCTGCACATAGCTGGCAACACTGCCCGGCATGGAAGCGAGCATCACACACGAGAGGTCCCCAATATCGATCCCCATCTCCAAGGTGGGGGTGGCGACCAGCACGTTCGGATCGGCCGGTGAGATATGTGCTCCGGGCTCATCGCTGCCGCGGAAGGCTGCTTCATAAGCATGGCGCAGTTCTTGCGGCAGCATCGAGGTGTGTTCGCGCGCCACCACGCGTTTCATCTCGCCTTGGTACATCTGCCGGAAATAGTTATTGGGGGCGAACTTTGCGCTCGTGAGCGTGCCGGGGCAGCGTGCTTGGAAACACGGCGCCCCGTCAAGCTGGCTGATCGTCGTCTCAGGGCCAACGGCGGGCGTGTGACAAATGAGGCATTCCAGCGTGTGGCGCCCCGCTTGCAGAGCATCGTCGGTTGGCACCGAGACGAGCAGCGTTTCTGGACGCAGCGCATAGACGGTGGAATGCCCATCGGTGCGAATCTGAGTGAGGAAGCCTTCACTGGCAAGGGTGGCAAGCAACAGTGCGGTCATCTGTCCGCCCTCATCACTGGGAATCCCCAGGCAGCGAGAGGCCCACTGGGCATACCAGGTGGAGCGGGCGGTGACCGGATCAAATTCGCTATTGCGCGGCAGTGAACCGACCGCAGGGAAGGCGGGTGCGGGCCGTCCTGCCGGGAAGGCGGGCATCCCGGCGTCGCGTTTACGTCCGCCCCATACCTGCCAGCGCCGACCTTGGCTTTGCAGGTACCTGTCCAGCCAGTCGTGGTAGATGCCGCCTTGCACGCGCATGCGCACGAGCACCCCGCGTACCCAGGCAAGGAACTGTGCGTCACTTGGCTCTGCGACCTCGTCGAGGCGCATTTGCGGCACGTCGTTGTAGGCTTTTTTCGCGATCCAGAGCATTTGCGGTGCGGGGATGTCCACTTCGCACACCATCGTGCCGGTGAGCTCCAAGGTACGTCCAAGGCGAGCTTGCAGGCCGAACTCTAAGAACGCATCGAATTTGAGGCGTTGCAAGACGCGCCGGCGGGCGGCGCGCATCATCGCCTGAGTGGCGTTGGGATCCCAAAACTCGCGGAAGCCGTTACGCTCAACCAATTCTGGGGCGATTAGGTTATAGCGCCGGGCACGCCCTGCCTCACCGGGCATCTCAGCTGCGGTCCGCAGCGCATTTTCCACCACCGTCGGCAGATCTTCGACTTCGCCGCTTTCCATCGCATCACGCAAAAGCGTGCGCAGGGTAAAGGTGTGCGTGCGGGTTTGGATATAGCCGGCGCGGTGCGCCGCATCTTGTACCGAGTCGGTAAAAATCAGCGCTTTCTTCTCATCGGCATCAAGGCCCTTGGTACCAAACAGGTTCGTGACCGCAACTGAGGTAAGCGTCGCGATGCGAGAACCAACGAAGCGGATCGAATCGGGCGTTGCACACGCGGGGCAGGCGCGTTTTCCGGCCATGTCACGCACCTCATCGTGGCGGTAGACGAGCACCGGGATGAGCCGGCCCTCCGGCAGGTCCGGGTCGTCATTGGTGGGCATCCGCTGGGAGATTTCGTGTTTCGTGGTGTGGAAGAACCGCAAGTTTGAGGCGGCAACTTCCCGGTTCGTCCAATTGTCGTGGAAGGCGAGATCGGCTTCACCCGCCCCGTACATCATCGGGAGGAAGTCTGTCGAATTGGTGAGCGCTCCGTAGCGGATCGCGTTCGCATTCACGTCGATGTCGGAGCCGTTCGGGTGCACCATTGCGCCCCACCCGAGTTTGCCGCAGTGGCGGCAAAAGATCGCCGGCAAGAACAGGCGGGACTCTTCGGTCGCCACCCCGTCATCAGACCAGCGATAGGAATACGAGGTATCGACTGCGGCATCGAGGCGGGAGAGTTCGCGCACCCACAGGTGGGTTTCCACTCCCACCGCTTCGCGACCATACTCAGCGCGCAACAGCGAAACGTAGGCAATCAAATATTCGACATATTCGGTGACCTCTTGGCGGGTCATCGACGAAGGAATCTGCGGGAAGAGCGCGAGCGAAATCTCGTGCAAATGCGCCGCCTGGTCGGTTGCCTGAATTAACTCGCCAAGCAGCGGGTGGTGACGCAGGCCCGCCAAGGCACCAGCGGCAATCCCCGCGGGTTTGAACAGTTGCGCCTGCAACATCGCCGTGAGCTCATCCGGCTCAGCTGCACGCAGCGCTTTCAGTGAGGCAGGGATCTGGTCGAGGATCTCTTC
>JAUNVN010000051.1:7402-9248 GCA_030537655.1 Bowdeniella nasicola
CCGAAATGCAGCGTTGAGAGATCTTCAGGCCACCACGATTTCAGCGTGAGGCCAAGCCGGCGCAGCAACATCGCCACGTCGGTTCCTTGCGCGCCGTCATAGGTGTGGAACTCGTCCAGCACCAGATACTGCAGGCTGAGTGCAGAACGTTCCCAAATGCCGCGATCCTCACCGCGCAGCAACATAATGTCGAGCATCTTGTAGTTGGTGAGGATGATATCTGGCGGATTATCGCGAATATCTTGCCGATTGGAGATCAGCGAATCGGGGGTGACCTGCCGCGGCCCATTCGGATCGCCCTCCCCGGTGTACAGCGCTGCGCGCACGCCGTGCAGTTTCGGTTCGGACGTAATCAGTTTTGCGAGCCGGTTCGCCTGGTCGTTTGCCAGCGCGTTCATCGGGTAGAGGATGAGCGCTTTCGTGCCGGTGATGCCGGCGGCTTGCGCGCGCAACACATGGTCCAGGATCGGATAGAGGAACGCCTCGGTTTTTCCCGATCCGGTGCCGGTGGTAACGATGGTTGGCTCGGGGCGGCGGAACTCGCGATCCGTTTCGCCAAGGTTCGGCCGGGTTTTCAGCCTGGCGAAGGCACGGGCCTGGTGGTGGTAGGGGATGAAGCCGCTCGGCAAATATTGCAGCGCTGCGTCTTCATCTGACGGCGAGTAGGGCAGGCGCAGGCGCACAAATGGGCCTTTGAACATCCCCGTGTCGCGGTGTTTTAAGAAGTCCTCGATCGCGCTTTGTGCGGATTCGTCAGAAAGCGCGAACGTGGTTGCGAGATAGTCCGTTAGTCCCGCTACCAGCTGCGCCGTTTGGCGCGTGGGGAGTAAGGCCGTCATACCGACTTATTCTCTCAGTTCTTTTTCAGCGGAGCGAACTGTTTTCACTGGTCGACACCCACTAGGGGCGTGTGTCCACCATGGTCCTGCGGCTACGAGGCCGGCAGTGAGGCTCAGTTAACGGCGAACTCCCGCGATCGACTTTGGTTAAGTATGCTCCTCATTGACAGCTGCAGTTTTGCCGTGCTCTGATAGATTGCCGCTGCAGCGCGTCGCAGCCAGCACAATCGTCTCCCCGGGCTGCACTTTGGGAGCCAGCCAATCGACACTCTCGACTGAGGCTACCCCTTCAACCACCTTCAACAAAACATCAGTACGGCGCGCATCAAAGATGTAGTCATTATCCGGATGCAACAGCGTGAACCCTAGATTGGCCGCGACGGACTCAATTAGCGCCTGCCCGGTCGCCTCCGGCGTCAGCATCACCCGATTCAGATCTGAGTCATAGTCAAAACACGCAGGTGAGAGATGGGCAATCCGGAAACCGCCGCCACCACGCCAGTTCACTACTTCTTTGGTGCGTGAGGTTTTCGCCGATGACTTCAACTCCTTGACAAGGGGACCTTCTTCACTGCAGGGTCATTTTTGAAGAGCTTGTTGAGCACACAGCTGAACTTTGCCGAATCCTCTGGACTCACGTCGTCTGGTAGCTTCACACCATCAGCCGCGACATGCTCACCCTTTGTCCGCGTAATCCCATCGGGCCCCTGATCGGCCACGACCTCCTCCAGACGCGGCCGCGTGAATCTAGTGAACGTCCACTCTAACAACTCACACGTTACCCAACGACGTCCCATCTTCTTGGTGACTGCGCCAGTTGTACTCGAGCCTGCAGACACATCAAGCACGATGTCAGCCCGATAGGATCCAGTGTGAATAATGCACTCAAGGAGACGCTCGGGTTTCGGTGTGTCAAACGGCACGATCGAGGGAAACAAGGCCTTTGGCTCAGACTTTGTAGCACGATTGTGGCCCTCATGGGGCTATCGAATAACGCTCCCGGTCCT
>JAUNVN010000052.1:0-7022 GCA_030537655.1 Bowdeniella nasicola
GGCGAAATTCCGGGAAATGAGCGGATTATCACCTGTGAAGAAGTCTTCGAACTCGGTCTTGCCAACCGTGACTGTGTCGCAATGCAATGCCGGCAAGCATCACTGGAAGGAACCGGTGAAGTTGGGTTGCGCCGGCTGGTAAAAGAATCCTTGCGGATGCGACCAGACCGCATCATTATTGGTGAAGTTCGCCAAGCTGAAGCATTCGATATGCTGCTGGCCCTAAACGCTGGGCTCCCGGGGATGTCATCCATCCACGCCAATTCCGCGCGCGAAGCGATCGCGAAGCTTTCCACTCTGCCACTGCTCGCTGCCGAAAATGTGACGAGTAACTTCGTGGTGCCAACCGTTGCTGCAACCGCTGGGTTGATCGTGCACCTAGATTTGGATCACCGCGGTACCCGCCAGGTTGACCATATTGCCGCCGTGACAGGCAGGGTAGAAGACGGTGTGGTGGAACTCGCGGACATTTTCCGTCGCAATCACCAAGGTGAACTCATCTGTATGGGGCCCAGCCAGCTCAATGCACGAACCTATGAACGCATCGGTGTTGATATCGCCGCTCTGCTGGCTGGGGGGAACCGATGGGACTGATCATCGGACTGCTCGCTGGAGGGGGCCTAACCTTGATTTACCTGGCCCTTGTCACCCCGGCCAATCCACCCCGCCGCCGCCACACTTCACGACTGGCGCGGATCCTTACCGATGCGCAACTATCGGTGATCACCCCGCGGATTTTCCTGGGGGTAACCATCCTCGCCGCCTTTGTAGCCGCAACGATGACATATGCGCTTACCACCGGGATTACCATCAGTTGCTGCGCGGCCATCGCCGCGAGCGTGCTCCCGATGTGGTATGTCGTCAATCGCGCGAAACGCCACCGCATCGTCATTCGCGGAATGTGGCCCGATGTGATCGACCATCTCCTGTCGTCAATCCGCTCGGGGATGCCACTGACCGAATCGCTCACACACCTGGCAGATCACGGACCGGTGGCCACTCGCCAGGGGTTTGCGACCTTCCGTCACGCGCTGGCCGCCACTGGCAGGATCGATCAAGCATTTGATGCGCTGAAAGAACGCTTCGCTGATCCCACCGCGGATCGACTGGTGGAAGCACTGCGGGTGGCCAACGATGTGGGCGGACATGACGTCGGGTCACTTTTACGCACCCTGGCTGGGAATTTACGCGCCGAACAGCGCGCCCGTGGGGAGCTCCTTGCGCGCCAATCGTGGACTGTCAACGGTGCGCGTTTGGCTGCAGCCGCGCCGTGGCTGATTCTGGCGATGTTATCGACTCGTCCAGAAAACGCGACCGCATTTGATACTCCCGCCGGGGCGCTCCTCCTTGCCGGTGGGGGCCTTGCCACCGTCATCGCCCACCGTGCCATGCACTATTTGGGGGCACTTCCACAAGAGAGACGTGCCCTGCGATGAATACCACGGCGCTCGCGATGCTCACCGCCCTGTGCGCCGGTGTGGGCATCTGGCAACTTGCGAGCAGCATGCGCGCAGCAAAACCAACGCTGGTTACCCGGTTGGCTGCCTATCACGATCCAGCGGTGCGTGAACGCCTCCACCACGGTTCCACGCTGCGTCACCTCACCAAGATTTTGGCCAGTGACCTTGGCGTCATCACCGCCATGTTCGGTTCTACTCCCGCATCGGTACGAGGGCGGCTGGCTGGGCTTGGTATCTCGATGCGTCTGGTCCAATTTCGAATTGAACAGCTCATCTGGGCGGCACTTAGCCTTGCAGTAATCCTCGCTAGCGTTTTGATACTCACACTGAAAGCCCACCTGCCAGCCGCCGTGGCGATCGTGCTTGTGGTTATCAGCCCACTAGCCGGCGCCCTTGCTCGTGATAGCTACCTGACAATTCAAGTGCGTCGCTACCACCAGCGGTTAGTCCAACAGCTGCCCGATGTGTGTGAACTACTCGCTTTGGCTTTAGCCGCCGGAGAGGGAGCTACCCAGGCACTCACCCGCGTGGCAGGAATTAGCGATGCTGAATTGCCTCAACGACTGCGCGCCATGCTCGCCCAGGTCCATGCGGGGGAACCGCTTATCACCGCAATGCACACCTTCGGTACCGACGTTGCCATCCCCCCAATAACCCGCTTCACTTCCGCGGTTATCACCGCCTTGGAACGCGGCACACCACTGGCTGGGGTCCTACAAGCCCTGGCTGCTGATCTGCGCGCTCAGGCACGTGAAGCGCTGCTGGAAGAGGGGGGTAAACGTGAAATCCGGATGCTCGTACCAGTGGTGTTTATCATCATGCCGCTCAGCGTGATCTTCGCGCTCTATCCGGGGCTGCACACCTTGAGTCTTGTCGTTCCCTAACCACCCAACTGCAATAACAGAAAGAGGCCAATATGAATACCCGAACTGCAATTGCTCGCACCACTGGCGAACGAGGTGACGTCCCCGGCTGGGTGATGATCACCTTGATGACCGCAGGATTGGTCTTACTGCTGTGGGGAGTGGCCGGCGATGCACTGGTCAACTTATTCCAAACCAGTATTGCGCGTGTGGGCATTATCGGCTCATGAATGTCCCCACCCTGCCGCAGGCGAGGGCGACTCGCGGGGAACGAGGGGGGATTACTGTTGAATTCACCTTGACTCTCCTCCTCGCTATTGCGGTCTTCGCGGCGATTACACAATTGATCTTCGCCATGCATGTGCGGGCTATTGTCAGCGACTGTCTGCGTGAAGGAGCACGGCACGCGGCGCTAGCCAACGGTGATCTCGCCAGTGGCCGTGACTATACCCACCAGCTCCTTCACGCCTCCCTCAACAGTGCCTATAGCGCAACCGTGCAGGTCAGCCTCACCCGTGAATGGCGCAGCGGACTGGAGGTGGTGCACGCCAATGCCGAGGCCCCGCTGCCCCTGGTCGGCCTGGTCGGTCCTGAACGGGTGATGCAGCTTGATGCCTATGCGGTCAGTGAAACCCAGTTTTTGGATTAGCGTGATGTACCGACCATCCCTGCAGGCAGAACGTGGCAGTGCGACGGTGGAATTCACCGCGGTCACACTCCTGGTGATTATTCCGCTCACCTACCTGTTCCTCACGCTGTTAACCATCCAGCAAGCGGCATTTGCTACGGCCGGAGCGGCCCGCCACGGCGCCCGCGTGGTCGCGGAAGCCCGTAGCGATGATGGATTGCAAACTCACCTCGAAGCGATCGAGCAGCTGACGGCGGCACAACTGCACCTTGACGCCCACGCGGTCCAGTTACAGCTGCAATGTGAAACCACCCCGGGCGTGCGCGGCGGCGCGCGCGTTGAGGTAAACGCCACGGTAGTGCAACCGCTCCCGCTGATACCCCAGCTGTTTGCTTTCGCAGTGCCAACCAGTATTGATTTGCATTCCCGGGCGGTCGCGATTGTGAACCCCTATTTGGCGCGGCCATGATGGTCAAGGTGTCTCCCTCAGCACCTGAGCGCGGGTCAATCTCGCTGCTTACCATCGGGATGGCCCTGGCATTGTTGCTCGTGGGTTACGGTATTGTCGCGTCCTCGGCGATTCATCTCCAACGTGTGGCTACTCAGGCACTGACCGAAGATCTCGCGGTGCGCGCGGCCGCGGCAGTCGATGAAACCACCTACCTGGCTGCGGGTGGGGGAATGCCCATTGTGAGCGCGGAAGTTGCCCAGGAGGCACTGGCAGCGCATTTGGTTGCGCTCGGCGATGATATTCCCCCGGATTTTCACATCGTGATGCTCCACACTGACGCTAATGGGGTGCAAGTGCGGGCTGCGAGTACTGCTACTCCGCCATTTTTGCCCGAATTTTTATGGCCAGTTGAGCTCAAAGCACACGCAGCTGCAACATTTGTTGCCACCGGTGCAACTGTCGAACGCGACGCGAAGGGCGGATGAGAGCGTACCCTAGGGGCGTGGCCATCGAATTTGCTGAAGAACTAAAATCCCTGCACCAAACGATGCAAAACATCTGGGCGGTCTCACAACCGGAGGTCTTGCGTGAAAAAATTGCTGACCTATCCGAGCAGGCCAGTGCCCCGAACCTGTGGGATGACCCAGATGCGGCGCAAGCGATCACCAGTGAGCTTTCCCATGTGCAAGCCGAGTTGGGACATTTGGAAAAAATGGCGGCACGCATTGATGATCTCCAGGCACTGGTGGAACTGGGAGAAGAAGAAGCAGATAGTGAAGTACTTGCCGACGCTGCCCGTGAACTTGACGAGGTGAAAACGGCGCTGGCGGCCTTGGAAGTGCGAACCTTGCTGGCCGGTGAGTACGACGACCGTCACGCCGTGGTGACAATCCGTGCGGGTGCCGGAGGCGTTGATGCGGCGGACTTCGCGGAGATGTTGCTACGGATGTATTTGCGGTGGGCGGAAAACCACGGTTATCCCACCGCGGTGCTTGATACCTCCTACGCAGAAGAAGCAGGGATCAAATCGGCAACATTTGAGGTCAAGGCCCCCTATGCCTATGGCACCCTATCGGTTGAAGGTGGTACCCACCGATTAGTGCGCCTGTCTCCGTTTGATAATCAGGGGCGACGACAAACCTCCTTTGCTGCCGTGGAAGTGATCCCCCTGATCGAAACAACCGACCACATTGACATTCCCGAAAGTGACTTAAAAGTTGACGTATTTCGCTCCTCAGGTCCGGGGGGCCAGTCGGTCAATACGACGGATTCAGCCGTGCGGATGACCCACCTTCCCACCGGGATTGTCGTCTCGATGCAAAATGAAAAATCACAAATCCAAAACCGCGCGGCAGCCCTCCGGGTTTTGCAATCGCGCCTGCTGCTATTACAGCGTGAAGCCGAAAATGCAGAAAAGAAAAAGCTCGCCGGCGATGTGAAAGCTTCGTGGGGGGATCAGATGCGCTCATATGTGCTCCACCCCTACCAAATGGTGAAAGACTTGCGTACCGATTATGAAGTCGGCAATACCCAGGCCGTATTTGATGGGGATATCGACGGGTTTATTAACGCCGGAATCCGCTGGCGACGTCACCACGATTAGCCGACGAAGCGGGCATTGTCGGCGTGTCAATAATTGTTCGCCTGCACGCCTGCCTACAGTAGAGCCACAAGTGTGAATACCAACCGGCGGTTGTTTTAGTGATCAGATTTGAAAATGTGTCCAAGGTGTACACCAGGGGAGCGCGCCCGGCACTGGATAATGTCAACGTTGAAATTGAACGCGGTGAGTTCGTTTTCCTCGTTGGACTCTCCGGTTCGGGCAAATCAACCTTTTTACGGTTAGTGATGCGAGAAGAAAGCCCCACGGCCGGAACCGTCTATGCGCTAGGGAAAGACGTCGGCCGGATTTCGCGGTGGAAAGTACCGCAACTGCGGCGGCAAATCGGCACTGTCTTCCAAAACTTTCGCCTGCTGGAAGACAAATCCGTTTTCGATAATGTCGCCTTGGCCATGCAGGTGATTGGCAAGCCTCGCCACCAGGTGCATACCGTTGTCCCGCAAGTGTTAGATCTCGTGGGATTAAGCGGCAAAGAACGGCGCCTTCCTACCGAATTATCCGGCGGGGAACAACAGCGCGTCGGTATTGCGCGAGCCTTTGTCAACCGTCCATCCATTTTGCTGGCCGATGAGCCCACCGGTAACCTCGATCCGTCTACCTCCGATGGCATCATGAATCTGCTCGATCGCATCAATCAGCAGGGAACTACCGTGATTATGGCAACCCACGACAACCATATTGTTGATCAAATGCGCAAACGCGTTATCGAACTGGTGGACGGCGTGGTGGTGCGTGACCAAGCGCGCGGAGTCTACGGAGTGGGGAGGTAGCCATGCGGATGCGTTTCGTCCTTTCCCAAATGGGGAAAGGAATGCGATCACACATCGCGATGACCATCGCGGTGATTGTCGTGACCTTTATTTCCCTGAGCTTTGTTGGTGCTGCTTCCCTGATTAACACCCAGGTCGGCAAACTCAAAGGCACGTGGTATGACAAAGTCGAAGTGTCGGTATTCATGTGCGCCGATGGTGACCAGTCACCCAACTGCGCCGGTGAGGAAGCAACTGACGAACAAATTGACGATATCGGTGAACTTCTCGAATCAGCGAATCTAAAACCCTTCGTGGAAAAGGTCTACTTCGAAACGAAAGAAGAAGCCTATGCGAATGCGCAAAAGGTATTAGATGCAACCTGGGTTGAACAACTCACCCCGGAACAAATGCCGGTGTCCTATCGCATTAAACTCACCAACCCCACCGAATATGAGGTGATTGCCGACGAGCTTTCAGGCCGGCCCGGTGTCGAAAGTGTCGTTGATCAACGCGAAGTGCTCCAACCGCTGTTTACGATGCTTGATCGCGCATCCCAAACCTCATATGGGCTGGGCGGAATTATGATTTTCACAGCCGTTTTGCTGATCACCACCACCATCCGTCTGTCGGCTATGAGTCGTCAAAAAGAAACTGAAATTATGCGCTATGTGGGCGCCTCCGCACTCTTTATTCAATTGCCATTTATGCTCGAAGGTGCCATCGCTGCCCTCATTGGTGCTGCCTTGTCAATTGGCGGACTTTGGGCCGGTGTGCGTTTCTTCGTCGAAGGCTGGCTGGCACAGGGATCAGGCGGTGCAAACACTATTACAACGCTCGATGTGTGGCTCTTAAGCCCATGGTTAGTAGCGGCCGCACTCTTTTTAGCGTTAGTATCTTCAGTAATTACGCTTTCTCGCTATACCAAGGTGTAAATCGTTTATGTCGCGCAAATGGTTATCCACCCTGCTGGCACTCGCGTTGTGTGCGAGTGTTCCTCTTGTTGCGCCGAGCGCATTTGCCGATAAGAAAGATGATCTGATTAATCAGCGTGAAGAGACTCGCAAAAAACGCGAACAGCTGGTGTCAGAACTTGAAGGGGTAAGTAAAGATCTTTCGCAAGTGTATTTGGCCCTGGAAGATACGCGAGCGAAACGCGATATTGCAGAAAGCGAATTACAAGCCGCTGAAGCCGAACTTGCCGGGGCGGTCCGCACCCAAGAACATACCCAGGCACGGTTGACAGCAGC
>JAUNVN010000052.1:7032-9177 GCA_030537655.1 Bowdeniella nasicola
GAACAAGAACGGCTACGTGAGGAAATCACCGAAGTCACGCACGAAATCGGTGAGAACCGCGATTCACTCGCGGAAGTTGTTCGTACGTCCTACCGCAGCGGGGGAGCGAGCCTGGGATCACTAACGGAGCTGTATGAGATCGGGGTCGGCGAAGATACGGTACAGGAACTCGCCGCTCGTGAAGCTGCGGTACGCACGCAAACGCGGGTGCTCACCCAGCTAGCCGACCTGCAATCCCAGGTACGCAATGCCACGGCACGTCAGGAAACTGTAACCGAGTTGATCACGGACCTGAAAGAACAAGCCGATGAGGCTGTCGCCGCAGCGGAGAGTGCCAGGCAGCAAAAAGAAGCAAAAGCGGTAGAGATCGCAGCATTGGAATCCGATCAAGAAGAGCTTGCCGGTCAGCTCGCATCACGTAAGGGCGAGATCGAAAAACAGCGCGCACAAGTCGATGCGGCCGATTCTGAACTGCGCGATGAGATCGCCAAGATTGTCGCAGAAGAAGAACGAAAACGGCGGGAAGCCGCAGCTCGTCAACCCAAACCGGCACGCCCTGGGCGACCGGCTCCGCCTCCCGCAGCTCCGGCACCGGCGCCAGCACCGGGCAAACATGCGATCGAGCCACCGGTGCCACGTCCGTTGTATGTGACCTCGCCGTGGGGATATCGGGTGTACCCAATTACCGGCGGGTGGTTTATGCACAACGGAGTTGACCTCGCATCCGCATGTGGTAATCCACAACATGCTGCCGCCGGCGGTACCGTGACCGCGACCAAATGGGCGGCAACGAACGGAACCCATGGCAATCAGGTGATTATCAACCACGGCACAATTAACGGGGCGGTTTACGTAACGGTCTACAACCACCTGTCTCGTTTCGCCGTCTCGGCAGGACAGCGGGTGAGTCAGGGCCAACTTATCGGCTATACCGGTGCGACTGGGCTGGTAACGGGCTGTCACGTGCACTTTGAAGTGTGGCGCAATGGCACTACGATTGATCCGATGGGGCTGCCAGGATTCTAAACGCGAGGAGGGACGATGGCCGCGAAAAAGAAAGCCAACAAACCCACCGCCGCGCAACAAGCAAAAGCTGCTGCTGACGCTCACCACACGGTGGCGCGTAATCGGCGGGCCTTTCATGACTATCACATAGATGACCGCTACGAAGCGGGGATTGCGCTGAGTGGCACCGAGGTGAAGGCGCTGCGACAAGGACGCGCATCGCTGATTGACGGCTGGGTGGAAATCGATGGGGGACAGGCCTGGCTGCAGGGAGTGCACATCCCCGAATACGCGCAAGGGACCTGGACGAATCACGCGCCGCGACGCAAACGCCGGCTGCTGTTACACAAACAGGAAATTTATCGGCTCGGTGCGAAAAGCCGTGAAAGGGGCATGACGATCGTGCCGCTGGAACTCTACTTTGTGCGCGGGCGCGCGAAAGTTGAGATCGCCCTTGCACGCGGCAAGCAAGAATGGGATAAGCGCCAGGCGTTGCGTGAAAAGCAAGATGCGCGTGAAGCTCAGCGCGCAATGAGTTTGCGCGCCCACCGCGAGTAAATTCGCGGCCCCATCGCCGCTGGAATACATTGACGGCTGATCCTGTTATGATGAGTAGCGCTGGAAACGGCGAATAATTTCATAGGGGATGATCGGTTTCGACGATGGCCTAATTCCAGGGGAAGCGGGTCGAGGATGTACAGAGATCTCGTTAACCATCTGTGCAAACCATTAGGTGCCGAATCTAAGAGCACCGACTTCGCCCTTGCTGCCTAAGCAAGCCGCGTAGTCTGTTGGCCCGGGGATGCTCTCGCCTCGGTTCCCAGCATCATTTAGAGAGCCACTGCTGACCTACCACGCTGTCGGGTAGGTCGGGACTTTTAGACAGCTGAGCTTGTCAGCGGCTGGTCTGCGTGACCGCTGGAGCTGAGAAAACGCAGTGCAGACTGCACCCGGAGAAGCCCTGTTTTTACTCCATCGGACCCGGGTTCGATTCCCGGCATCTCCACGATCATTTTGATTGCCCGCCCTAACATTTTTGGGGCGGGTTTTCTTTTGCCCAGGATCATGCGGAAAATCCCGGCGACAACCACGAAAACCAGAACAACCGTAACTACGAGAACGACACCTACCGCTTCACGG
>JAUNVN010000053.1 GCA_030537655.1 Bowdeniella nasicola
GCGCCAACTGGCGAAGGCCCAACACCAATCCGCCAGCGTCGCCACTGAGGAGGAACGTGATGTCTGAGATAGACAAATCTCGCCCAGGTGAAGTTGGTGACGTAGCGAAGATGCGCTATGCACCCGATGAAAAAGGCCCGATCGGTAAATTCTTTGCCCCCGTGGCCGGTTTCGGCGTCACAATCACTTCGATGTTCCGCCCGACGGTCACCGAGCAGTATCCCTTTGAGAAGCTGCCGACCCAGCCGCGCTATCACGGACGTCATCAACTCAACCGCTATGATGACGGGCTGGAAAAATGCATTGGCTGTGAACTGTGCGCATGGGCATGTCCAGCCGACGCCATCTTGGTTGAAGCGGGCAATAACACCCCCGATGCGCAATTCTCCCCGGGTGAGCGTTACGGGCGGGTGTACCAGATTAACTACCTGCGCTGCATTTTCTGCGGCCTTTGTATTGAAGCCTGCCCAACTCGCGCATTGACGATGACCAATGAATATGAGCTCGCTGGTCCCACGCGTGAAGGGCTCATCTACGAAAAACAGGACCTGCTCGCCCCGCTCGATGAGGGGATGCTAGCCGCACCCCATCCGATGGTCGAAGGCAGTGACGACGATGATTACTACCGCGGCGATATCACCGCCCCGACTGCCTACCAGGTTGACTGGGTGCGTGAACACCGCCCCGACGATCCGAGTTTGCCGGCGGCCAGTAAGGTCGCCAGCCGTAATACCGATGCCCAGTCGCTGGCATCCACGAGGGGAGGAGCACGGTGATTCCACCTGTAGAACCGGCGATCTCCACTGGCGAGACCGTCCTATTTTGGATTGTCGCCCCACTGGTGGTGATCTTTGCACTCGGACTGATTTTTGCGCGGAAAGCCGTGTATGCCGCCGTTGCGATTGTCGGAGTGATGATCGGACTCGCATTCATCTACACCGCCCAACAAGCCCCCTTCCTCGGGATCGTGCAAGTGGTGGTATACACCGGCGCGATTATGATGCTGTTCCTATTCGTTTTGATGCTCATCGGTGTTGACGCCTCCGACTCGCTGGTCGAAACCATCAAAAACCAGCGCTGGGTCTCCATTGTTGCCGGCCTGGGAATGGTACTGGTACTCCTGGCGGTGGTTGGCTACACCACCTACGGCGAACCGGTTGGACTTGACCAGGCCAATCGCGATACCAACCCGGTAGGGGTGGCCGAAGTAATTTTTGGCCAGCATGTCTTTGCCATGGAACTCACCGGCGCACTGCTCATTACTGCTGCGCTCGGCGCCTTAACCCTCACCCATCGCGACCGGCTGCACAAAGCCATCACCCAACGCGAAGTGGCCGATGCGAAAATGCAGGCATGGGCCGAAGGGGATGGACGGATCGCGCAGCTACCCGCGCCGGGTGTCTATGCTCGCCACAATGCCGCTGACGTTCCGGCACTTGCGGCCGATGGCAGCGCGATTACCGCGTCGGTACCGAAAGTATTGCGGGTCCGTGGTCAAGCGCGCACCATCGAAGAATTCGCGACCGATCCGGCCGGTCATATTGACGATTTTGTCGCTCAGGCCGGTGCGGCGAATATGCCTGGCGAAAGCGCCCCCGAGCTGCCCACACACCTGTCCGAACCGGCACAGCCCACCTCGGATAGCACCGAAACAACCGCAGAGGAGCAATCATGACGCTCAGTTACTATCTGATCCTGTCTGCTCTGCTGTTCACCATCGGCGCGATCACCGTGCTGGTGCGGCGCAACGCCATCATCGCCTTTATGGGCGTGGAACTAATGCTCAATGCCACCAACCTTGCCCTGGTGACTTTCTCGCGAATGCACGGCAGCCTTGATGGGCAAGTGATGGCCTTCTTCGTGATGGTCGTTGCTGCTGCCGAAGTCGTTATTGGATTAGCAATTATCGTGTCAATTTTCCGAACCCGACGGTCGGCGTCACTCGATGACGTCAGCCTGATGAAGAACTGAGGGAGCGCACAATGACTCAGTTCCTATCCTTGCCACTTACAGGTGGCACCCTCGCTGAAATCGGCGCCACCGCCCCAACCGGAGCGGCCGCGTATGCGTGGGCGTTGATCGCGTTGCCACTGGCCGGCGCGGTCATTCTCCTGCTTGCTGGCCGCCGAGCTGACGGGTGGGGCCACTGGTTGGGCGTCGCCATGAGCTGGGCGTCATTCGTTTTGGGTGTCGCTATCTTGGTGCAGCTGTTCGCGTTAGCGCCCAGTGCCCGCTCGATTGTGTTACCGCTGTGGGAGTGGATGCCCGCCCTACCTGACGGGGGGATGATCGGGTTGCTGCTTGACCCGCTGTCCCTCACCTTCGTCATGCTCGTGACATTTGTGGGCTCGCTCATCCACGTTTACGCAGTTGCCTATATGGAGCACGACGCGGACCGCCGGCGGTTTTTCGCCTACCTCAACCTGTTCATCGCCTCGATGCTCACCCTGGTGTTAGCTGACTCCTACCTCCTCCTCTTTGTTGGCTGGGAGGGCGTGGGCCTGGCATCGTATCTCCTCATCGGTTTTTGGAATTACGTCCCCGAATACGCCACCGCCGCGAAGAAGGCCTTTGTGATGAACCGGATCGGCGATGCGGGACTGCTGCTGGCCATGGCCGCCATGTTTGCGAGCTTGGGTACGGTGAACTACGCGGGTGCATTTCAGAAAGCCTCCGGCGCATCGACCACGTGGCTGACCGTGATTGGACTGCTGCTGCTGGTTGGTGCCTGCGGTAAATCTGCGCAGTTCCCGCTGCAAGCCTGGCTCGGTGATGCGATGGCTGGTCCGACTCCGGTATCCGCACTGATCCACGCCGCGACAATGGTTACCGCTGGTGTCTACCTGGTGGTGCGCTCCGGAGCGATCTACGCCGGCGCACCTAGCGCACAGCTTGCCGTTGCGATTGTCGGTGCCATCACCCTGCTCTTCGGTGCGATTGTCGGCTGCGCGAAGGACGACATGAAGAAGGTCCTGGCCGCCTCGACTATGAGCCAGATCGGCTACATGATGCTTGCGGCAGGCCTTGGACCGATCGGTGCGGCCTTTGCGATCTTCCACCTGCTCACCCACGGTTTCTTCAAGGCACAGATGTTCCTGGGAGCCGGGTCGGTGATGCACGCGATGGACGACCAGGTCGATATGCGCCGCTTTGGGGCACTATCCGGTTACATGAAGGTCACCTGGATTACCTTCGCGATCGGTTGGCTGGCAATCTTGGGCATCCCCCCATTTGCCGGATTCTTCTCCAAAGATAAGATCATCGAAGCGGCCTTTGTTGGCGATGGGGCTCGCCCGTGGATCTTCGGGCTCGTTGCCCTGATCGGAGCGGGAATCACCGCGTTTTACATGTCACGGCTGTTCTTCATGGTCTTCCACGGCAACGCCCGCTGGAGCCAAACGCGGCAAGGCAGGCAGATGGACCCCCACGAGTCACCCGCCTTGATGACCGTGCCGATGATCATCTTGTCGATCTTTTCCATCGGACTTGGTTTCGCCCTGACCTACGTGTGGGATTTCACCGCGTGGCTTACTCCCGCGGTTGGTCCGAGTGAACATCACGAGCCGGTTGTGGCCGTGCCCATCTTGATGGGGGCGACCATCGCGGTGGTCCTAGCCGGCGCTGGGTTAGCCTACCTGCAATTTGTCCGCCGCGACGTTGCGACCACTGCGCCTCCAGCCAATGCCCTCGTGCGGGCTGCGCGCGCTGACCTGCATCAAGATGCCATTAACGAAGCCGTCTTTATGACCCCCGCCCAAATGCTTACCCGGGGAGTAGCTGCCACCGATACCCACGCCATTGATGGCGCCGTTGAAGGTGTAGCCCGCTCCACCGGAGCGCTGGGGCGTGTGCTCGGTCAGCTGCAAAACGGCTATGTCCGCTCCTATGCTGCCGTGACGGTAATCGGCGTGATTCTCGCCCTGGTTGCCGTTGTGGCCTGGCGGATGTAACTGGGAAAGGAAGAGGAGAAATTTAATGGAGTCCTTCCCCTGGTTGACCACCCTGATCGTGTTGCCGGCGCTGGCAGCACTGGTGATCGCCGTAGTTCCACAGGCGAAAACCAACGGCCGCGCCATCGCTTTGGGGGTGAGTGTGATTGAACTGGTGATCGCCATCGCGGCAGCCACCACGTTCAGCTACGATACCCCCGCTGCGATTCAACTCCAGGAGCAGGCCGCCTGGATCCCCCAAATTGGGGTGTCGTGGGCCCTGGGCGTGAACGCGCTTGGCTTAGTGATGATCCTGCTCGCACTCGCGCTGGTGCCACTGGTGCTCCTCGCGTGGCGGGACACCGATGCCATCACCGACGCTTCCGCCGGTGGGTATGCGGCACTCGTGTTAGCGCTCGCCAGCTGTATGGTGGCAATCTTCGCGGCACGTGACCTGTTCTTGTTCTACGTGGTCTTCGAAGTCATGCTGCTGCCCGTGTACTTCCTCGTGGGGCGCTACGGCGGTGAAAAACGACGTCGCGCCGCGATTAAGTTCATCCTTTATTCCCTGGCCGGTGGGCTGATCATGCTCGTGGGTGTGATCGCGATTTACTTCGCCGGGCCGGGCGGTGCTGAGGGCTTCCTCATTGACAACCTCGTTGGCGCCAAGATGACAACCGGCACGGAAATGGCAATCTTCATCAGCTTCTTCATTGCCTTTGCGATCAAAGCCCCAATGGTTCCGGTCCACACGTGGCTGCCCGATACGGCCGAAGCCGCTCCGGCGGGCACGTCGGTACTCCTTGTTGGCATCCTCGATAAGGTTGGGACCTTCGGGATGATCATGCTGTGTCTGCCACTGTTCCCAACTGCTGCGGCAACGGCGGCGCCGGTCATTGTCACCCTGGCGGTCATCTCGATTATTTGGGGTGGTCTGATGGCCATTGCCGAACGCGACCTGTTGCGACTGGTGTCCTACACTTCGGTGTCACACTTCGGTTTCATCGTCATGGGGATCTTCATCGGTTCGAGCGTGGCGATGACCGGTGCGATGGTGTACATGGTCGCTCACGGCATCACCACCGCCGCGATGTTCTTCGCCGTCGGGTTCCTCGGCCGGCGTGGCCAGAGCGTTGCGATCACCGACTATTCGGGAATGCAACGCACCACCCCGGTGCTGGCTGGACTGTTCCTCTTTTCAGGACTTGCCTCCATTGCACTGCCGGGGCTTTCAGGATTCGTACCCGAATACATGGTGTTGATGGGGTCCTTCGGCGCCAATATTTGGGCTGGCTCCTTTGCGGTACTCGGCGTCATCATTGCCGCCCTGTACGTGCTGCTGCCCTACCAGCGGGTCTTTACCGGAGCGGAGGATCGCGCCCGCCTGGCCACGACTGACGATCTTGATAGCAGCGAAAAATTCATTATGACCCCCCTGGTGGTTGCGATGGTGATCTTTGGGGTACTGCCCGCCTTACTCATTGGCCCGCTCACCCCGGTCGCTGAACAAACCACCATCACCACCAACGCCACCATTCATGCTGTGGAGAGGAGCACTCAGTAATGCCGATCCAAGCTCCGATCATCGACTGGGGCGCACTCGCCCCCCTGCTCATTATTTTCACCACCGCCGTGATTGCGGTGTTGGTGGAAGCCTTTGTGCCACGCCAGGCACGCCGCAGTGTGCAAATGGTGCTGACCTTGGTTGCAATAGCTGCCGCACTGATCACCGTCATTTATCGGTGGGTGGCAATGAGCGCGCCCACCAGTGTGCTCGGCGGAGCGCTGCAAGAAGATCACTTCACACTCGCCGCACAGGCGATCGTGTTAATCTTCGCGCTCCTGTCCGTCATGGTGGTCACCGACCGTACCAGCGTTGGTGACGGTGCCTTTGTGGCCGCCGGTGCAACCGTGCCGGGCAGTGCCCACGAAGAGGTCTACACTCGCGCGGGCTTTGCCGTGACCGAAATCTATCCGCTACTGCTGTTCTCGCTTGGCGGAATGATGGTCTTTCCCGCCACCGGCGATCTGGTGACACTGTTTATCGCCCTGGAAGTCTTGTCGCTGCCGCTGTATATCCTGTGTGGGCTGGCCCGTCGCCGGCGCCTACTCAGCCAGGAAGCGTCCTTAAAATACTTCCTGCTGGGTGCGTTTTCTTCCGCCTTCATGCTCTTTGGGATCGCCCTGGTCTACGGGTTTGCCGGGTCATTCCGCTACGCGGACATCCTCCAGGCGGTCATTACCCTCAGTGGGGGAGAACTGGCCCTGGTTGCCGGAGTGGTATTAATCCTGATCGGGTTGCTCTTTAAAGTCGGAGCGGTTCCCTTCCACACCTGGACCCCAGATGTGTACCAGGGGGCGCCCACCCCGATCACCGGATTTATGGCGGCGGCAACGAAACTCGCGGCATTCGCCGCGATGGTGCGTTTCATCTACACGGTCGCCTACCCACTGCAGTGGGATCTCCTGCCGTTCTTGCTGGCGGTGATTATCTTAACGATGCTCCTGGGCACGGTCCTCGGGATCATTCAGGGCGATATGAAACGGATGCTCGCCTATTCCTCCATCGCCCACGCCGGGTTTATCCTCATGGGTGTGGTGGCACTGGAGGAACGCGCCATCGGCGCCGTGCTGTTTTACCTGCTCGTCTACGGGATTGCCACCATCGGTGCCTTCGCAATGATCTCCATCGTTCGCGAAGTTGACCAGGACGGCACAATCACCGCTGAAGCAACAGGTATTGACCAGTGGAAAGGCCTGGGGAAGCGCCACCCGCTGCTTGCCCTGGCGATGACGATCTTCTTGCTTTCCTTCGCCGGTATTCCACTCACGGCTGGATTCATCGGGAAATTCGTGGTGTTTTCCACCGCGGTTTCCGCTGGATATGGCTGGTTGGTGGTGCTGGCAGTGATCGCCTCGGCCGCAACCGCATTCTTCTATGTGCGCGTCATCGTGATGATGTACCTGGAAGAAGCCACCGAGCGGACGGTGGTCGCCACGTCCGAAGGACCGGCAGTAATCGCCATTGGGATCGCCACGATCGCCACTGTGGTACTTGGCATCATTCCCAATATTGTGCTGACTATTGCCCAAACAGCAAGTAAGCTGCTTCCGTGACCCCTCAGCTCAATTTCGATACGCTCACTCCACAACTGCAGGCCGTAGAAGCACGCCTGACGGAGATCACCTCCCACGCTGAAGCCCGCCTGCACGCCCCGATCCGTCATCTCGCCCAGGCCGGTGGGAAACGGATGCGACCAGCCCTCGTGCTGATTGCCGCCCACCTGGGCGAAGGTGTCAACGATGAGGTGGAACGTGCCGCGGTGGGGGTAGAACTCACCCACCTCGCCACGCTCTACCACGACGATGTGATGGATTCGGCGCAGATGCGCCGCGGTGCACCGGCAGCTCACGAAGTGTGGGGGAACTCCGCGGCAATTCTGACCGGTGACCTGCTGTTCGCACGTGCCTCCCAGGTGATCGCCTCCCTGGGGGCTGAAGCGGTACGGATCCACGCCCAAACCTTCGAACGGCTGTGTATCGGCCAACTAAACGAAACCTTGGGGTGCGAAGCGGGCAGTGACGAAGTTGCCCACTACATTCAGGTGCTCGCTGATAAAACCGGTTCCCTGATCGCAACCTCAGCGCACTACGGAGCGATGTTTGGGGGCGCTCCCGCCGAGGTGATCGACATGCTCGCCCGCTACGGTGAGAAAGTCGGAGTGGCCTTCCAACTGGCTGATGATGTGATCGATTTGGCCTCCGATGCGGATACGACCGGAAAAACTCCGGGCACTGATCTGCGTGAAGGAGTCGATACGATGCCGATTTTACTGTTGCGCCAAGCCGCTGCGGCCGGTGAACTAGATGAGTCGGGACAGGCAATTTTACGTCAGCTATCCATCGATGATCTCTCGGCAGATGATCCGTTGGCCAATGTAGTCGCTCAACTCCGTACCCACCCGGTGATTGATCAGGCACGGGCCTTGGCACAATCGTGGGTGGATGCCGCGGTCGCTGAAATCGCACCGCTGCCACAGACCGATGTGAAAACGGCTCTGACCGATTTCGCCCACCTGATCGTCAACCGAATGGCCTGATCGTGGACCGTGCCACTGCTGGCGGCAGGTCCCGCTACACTGACGAGGTGACCGATACTGTGCGCCGAATTGCCGTGCAGGGCGAAGCCGGCTCCAATTCTGCTGCCGCCGCCCACCACCTAGCTCCCAATGCGGAAATCATCACCTGTGAGTCCTTCGCTGCCGCGTTTGAAGCCGTTGACAAACAACGGGCCGATCGCGCATTAATCCCAGTGGAAAATTCGTCGGCAGGACGGGTCGCAGACCCGCACCAACTCCTGCCCGATGCGGGATTGCATATCGTGGGAGAATACTTCCTCCCAATCCATTTCGACCTGGTAGGACTGCCCGAAACCCAACTCAGTGACGTCCATACCGTACGCTCGCATGTCCACGCTTTCGGTCAGTGCACCCAACTGCTTTCTGCCTGGCATTGGACGCGCCACATTAGTGCCGACACCGCCGGGGCAGCGCGTGAAGTTGCTGAATTAGCCGATCCCCATATCGTTGCCCTCTCGCCACCGGGTGCGGGTGAACGCTACGGTCTGAGTGTCTTACGTTCCCACGTGGAAGATAGCGCCACGAACGCGACCCGCTTCCTGTATCTCTCACCGCAGGCCGATATCACCCAGACCACTCCCGCGATCACCACGCTGCTCTTTCGCGTGCGAAATGTGCCAGCAGCACTCTATAAATGCCTGGGTGGATTTGCCACCAACTCGGTGAATATCACCAAGTTGGAAAGCTACCAGCTCGGCGGTACCTTTACCGCATCGCAGTTTTACGTTGATATTGACGGCCATGTCAATGATCGCAACGTGCAGTTAGCGCTGGAAGAACTGCGGTTTTTTGTCACCGATTTAAAAATGCTGGGGTGCTATCCCGCCTCACCCTACCGCGGTAACCTCACCTAGCGGCGCGGATAGCTCGCGCGCCAGGCGCGAATCGAATCGGTGGTGAGCATAAGGATTGCAATCCATACGAGAATAAAGCCGGCTAGACGCTCCGGTGGCAGCGGTTCGTGAAAGATGAGGGTTCCGACAAGCATCTGGCCAATTGGCGCGAGATATTGCAACAGACCCACCATCACCAAGGGCAGGCGAATTGACGCGCCGGCAAA
>JAUNVN010000054.1:0-5763 GCA_030537655.1 Bowdeniella nasicola
GAGGAATTCCTTGGCGGGGACGCCAGCATGTTACCGACTGGGCGTCGCCTTTTGGGGCGACGCCCAGAGCGGAATTCACGGGCGGATACTGCCGCGAATTTCTCTGTGCCCATCCGGTAGCAATCGCTACCCCGACTATGTTGGCATCCATGCGTGTATTTGCCCCAAAAGTGAATACACAATCCCCCGAACATAGCGCTGCCACGAAATATTTATGTGCACATCCGGTGGCGCTTCTTTAGAAGAATTGAGAGACGCAATATGTCCACTCAAGTAGATACACAAGACACGACCGCCGGCGGCGAGTCATATGTCATGAATAAGAAGCTCGGATTCATTTCCATGATCGTCTCCGCGACGGGCATGGGGATGGTCGGCTTCTTCTCCCGTGGCGCAACCGATGGTCTCGATCCGGAAGTTAGCCAATACCTCGGCAGCTTCCTGGCTATGGGCCGTATGACCGTCGGCCTGATCGGCTTCCTTATCATTTTGCTCGTCACCAAACGCTGGGACGCTTTTAGACGCTCACGGCTATCCTTTGCTGTAATCGCTGGCGGTGTTTGTATCGGCACCTCGCTGGCGCTTTACATTACCTCCACCTTGCTCACCTCGATTGCAAACGCGGTGTTCCTCATTTATACCGGCCCGCTGTTCTGTACGTTGCTGGCGAGGATTTTCCGCAAAGAGAAGATCTCTGTTCCCAACGCAATCTTCTTGATCTTGGTGTTCATCGGGATGTTGTTCACCATTAACATCCTGTCCTTTGATGGCGGTACATTCCACTTTGGTTTGGAACTGTCGGCATCAACCCCTGACTTCCCACAAAAAGCCCTGGGTGACTTTGTTGGGTTGCTCTCCGGTGTGTTCTATGGTCTCGCCCTTTTCTTCTATGGTTACCGCCAGGATATGGACTCTGATGTGCGCGGTACCTGGAACTTCTTCTGGGCGATGGTCGCAACCGGCTTGATTACCCTGTTCATGCGGCCTCAAATTGGTGAGCTGACCGTAACGAACTGGACCTGGGCATCGGGCCTGTTCGTCTTCTCCGGCCTGGTGGCGCTCGGCTTCCTCGTGGTTGCCGGTCGTAACCTGCCTGCCGTTGAGATGAGCTGTCTGTCCTATTGGGAATGCGTAGTGGCCATTCTCTTCGGAGTGCTCTTCTTCCGTGAGGCCATGACATTGACAGCCGCTTTGGGCGGATTGTTGATTATTGCTGGTGGTGTTGGCCCCATTGTTGTGGACTTGCTCTCGAAGCGCAGCAAACAGGAGCAAAACAAGGGATAATTAAACAGCAGTAAGGCTTCGCTCGACTAAGCGTTGACTAGCCGGCGGTCATACATTGGGACCAATGTATGACCACCGGCAGTCCGTTTTTAGGCGAATTTCCGCAGATTGCAGGAAGCGGGTGATCGGTTGTTCGGTGATGACAGACGGGAAAGGTCCCGTACGTATTTGACCTGAATTTGACTGCGTTTATATATCCGGACTACCGCACTTTGGGAGGCGTAGGTAGATGTCCAACTCGAATGATCCCCATCCGCATAACGAGGCTAAGGTCGACGAAGTGGTCGACCCTCGCGAAAAACATCGCACCCTGCGCAAAGCGGCGCTTGCGAGTTTTATCGGCAACTTCGTTGAATGGTTTGACTACGCATCGTATGCCTATCTGGCATCGATTATTGCCGTGGTGTTCTTTCCCGCCGAACAGGACAAAGCCACACGGTTATTGACCACGTTTGCAATCTTTGCTCTGTCATTTATCCTGCGGCCCATCGGTGGCGCCGTCTGGGGTAACTGGGGCGATAAGTACGGCCGGCGCTCGGCACTATCTTGGTCAATTTTGATGATGACCGGTGCGACATTCTGCATCGGTTTGATCCCCCCGTATGCCATGATTGGCATCGCCGCCCCAATCCTGCTGCTGCTGTTGCGGATGGTGCAGGGCTTTTCTGCCTCGGGCGAATACGCCGGAGCTGCAACCTTCCTGGCCGAATACGCTCCCCAGTCACATCGTGGGTTGTACACCTGCCTGGTCCCCGCGTCGACCGCCAGTGGTCTCTTGATTGGTTCACTTACGGTCACCTTCATGCACCAGGTGCTCTCACTCGAATCGATCCATAGCTGGGGATGGCGGATACCGTTCCTATTGGCCGGTCCGCTCGGTTGGGTTGGACGCTATATCCGTACTCATTTGGAAGACTCCCCGGTCTACCAGCAGATGCAAGATAAAGTGGAAGCCAAGATTGGCAAGCACACCACCTTGGGCTATCTGTTCCGCAACTATTGGAAAGAAATGCTGATTGCATTCTCGGTTGCATCGTTGAATGCTGTTGGTTTCTACATGGTGCTGACCTACATGCCCACCTATCTGCGTGAAGAAGTGGGCTTTGATGATCAGCTCACCTTCATCGCCGAATCGATCACCCTGACCGTCTACGTCTTGTTGATTTTCTCGATGGGACGCCTATCTGACCGTTTCGGCCGGCGTACGATGCTGATTAGCGCATGTGTTGCCTTCATCGTGCTGTCGGTGCCGCTGTTCACGCTCCTTGATCACGCCACTTTTGCCCTGGTTATTACCGTTGAAATCATCTTCTGCGTCATGCTGACCGCCAATGACGGCACGTTGGCTACATTCCTCGCGGAAGTCTTCCCCACGGAAGTGCGCTACACGGGCTTTGCCCTCAGCTTCAACCTCGCCAATGCAATCTTTGGTGGGACGGCGTTGTACATCTCCACCTGGCTGATTGAAAAGACCGGTAGCGTCCTCGCTCCGGCGTGGTATCTGGTAGGAGTTTCGGCGATGGCGCTGGTCGGAATGATTCTGGCGCGCGAGCATTCTCACGAGGCATTGCGGTAAAACGAGGACGCACTGTGCGTCAATCCCGCTATGCTACGTGCATCCCCTTCCGGCCGGAGGCAGATAGCCTCCGGCCGGTGAGTAGGGGAGGAGGGAAGCTATGACCACGAGAAAGCACGAATCACCAGCAGGTGTTACCCGACGAGCACGCGGGGCGCTTCGACGCCAAGAATTGGTGGAAGCCGCTGCTGCGATTATTCGGGAAGAAGGACCGGCGGCTGTCTCTCACCGAGCGGTGGCAAAACGTGTGGGCTGTTCACTGTCAGCAACCACGTACTATTTCACAGGACTTGATGAAATGCTGGCTGAAGCTGGTCGCATCAATATCCAAATGTGGGCGCGCCGTGCCGAGCAAGTTGCAGATGAGGTCGAAAATGCTCCCCCACCTTCCACCTTTCGTGGTGTGACAAATGCGATTTTGCAGGCGTGCCTGCCGCCAAATGAAATGCTCTCCACGCACTATCTCCAACTCTTAGAGGCCGCTACTACCGCGCCGGTAGCCCACGCATATGCCGATGGCCGTGCGCGCCTTGACGATGCAATCGAACGCGTATTGCAACGAATTGGGATCAGTGTTCCCCCAGCCCTGGTTGTCGCAGTTGTTGATGGAGCAGCCGTTTCCGCCCTGTCTGAGGGGCGCGATGTGCGTGAAACCGCCCACGAACTGTTACAAAAGATTTTGTGAGGACTCATGCTGCTTACCACAGCAACACTGGCGCTTAGTGCCATGCTGATCGCCAGTGGGATTGGGAAACTGACTTCCGGTCCCTCCATCGGAGCCACCATGGCGCAATGGGGAAGTTTGAAGGTTCCACGTCCGCTGGTTAATCGTCATCTTGTCCGCGCCCATCCGTGGGTGGAGCTGGTACTGGCGCTCCTCATCTGGCTACCCGGCCCGGTCGGGACGATCGGGACCGTCATTAGTGCCGTACTCGTGATTGTCTACACGATTATTTTGATTCGCGGTATTCGCTCGGGCATTGCTGAGCGCTGTTCATGTTTTGGAGATAATCATCGCATCACCTGGTACTCGGTGTTGCGGAATGTTGGGTTCTTTCTCTTTGCGATCCGGGCAATTGCCGATCACCGTGTCGGAATGGGCGGACCGGTAGCCGCGATCGCGGCGGGCAGAGGTGCGCACCTGTTACTCGCCCTCGTGCTGGTCATTGCCGGTGTGCTGGTGGTTATTGGGATGAGTCACGTGGACTCCGACGAAGCGCAGCTTCCGGCTGCGACAACAACCACCGATGGCAACGATGAGTATCAGCCAATGCCGCTGCTACATTTGCCGCTGCGCCGTGAAACCGGTGAGCTGGCGGCTATCTCGGAGCTTGTCAGTGACAGGCCGGTACTTTTGATCAATGTCTCCACAACGTGCGCGAAATGCGCAGGAGCAATCCAACGACTGGATCACTGGCAAGACCGCCTCGGAGAGCTCGTCACCGTGGCAGTGCTAACCGCCAGTGATCTACACGAACTTGTCGCGATGTATCCGGCTGTACACGGGCGGGTTTACTGGGACCATCTCGAGGTCATCTCACCGGCCTATCGCCTCGCGACCCCAAGCGCGATCCTCCTGGGAATTGACTACACAATCTCGGGCGGTCCAGTTCACGGCATGAACGAGATTGATTCACTTGTCGAACAGATGCGCAACGAACTCATCTATGCCGGTGTTCTTGAGCCGACTGCGCCGGTAATGCCAACCGCTGAGATGTCCGGTGGGGACACCGGCGCACAACCACCGTCGCGCGAGCACTAGTGTCGTACGCGCGATCGGAGCGCCATCTGTCCACGAATCTCATATATTGAGAAAAAATAGCCAAGCGAGTGGGTGAGCGCTTAGCGTGGTTGTGACCATCCAGAGCAGTTGAGAGACCCGGCTCTTTGACACTGCAGCAACCCCCATTTGGGTGAAGGTGCTACCGCCGGGACCGATGGAGGACATTTGTGATTACCCTTCGTGACGTCAGCAAAATCTATGACGGTGTTGCGGCACTAGCTGATGTCTCCCTGCATGTTCCGCGCGGAACGATTCACGGAATTGTCGGCCCTTCAGGCGCTGGGAAATCCACCCTGGTTGGATGTCTCACCGGACTCGTTACTCCCTCCACCGGGAGCGTGGTGGTTGATGATGTGGAAGTTTCAGCAGTCTCAGCGAAAAAGCGGCGTGAGCTACGCCGGCGTATCGGGATGGTATTCCAACACGTCAATCTCTTTGATCAGTCCACTGCCGCTGCAAATATTGCCTATCCGCTGCGGATTATGGGGACACCGCGCAGTGAAATCACCACGCGGGTGGCTGAACTACTCGACATCGTGGGGTTGAGTGATCGCGGTGGCGCCTATCCGGCAGAACTTTCCGGTGGTCAACGCCAACGTGTGGGGATTGCCCGCGCGCTTGCCACTCACCCGCCGGTATTGCTCGCCGATGAAGCAACCAGTGCCCTCGATACCGTAACCACCTCGCAAATCTTGCAATTGTTGCGCGATGTGCGCGATCAGCTCGATGTGACCGTTGTGCTGGTCACGCACGAAATGAGTGTCGTGCGGGAAGTATGTGACTCGGCAACGATGCTCTCGGCAGGCAATGTCGTGCAAAGTGGTACGTTGGCGGAAATTGTCTCCGACCCAACCTCGCCACTGGCTCGAGCGCTCGTACCGCTGCCCCACCTGTCCCCAAGTGATATCACCGCGGACCATGTTGTCCTCGATGTGATGTTCACTTCTCAGCCGGGTGAGCCCACCGGTGCGCGTGTCCTGGGTGAGGTTGCGGCGTGCGATCGCCTTGGACAGCACATCGGGGAAGTCAGGCTGTCCGGTGCTGCTGGAGCGGTGGTCGGGGCTCGGCATGGACCCATTGTCACCCACCCGTGAGGATGTGGTCGTCGAGGCTCGCCCTC
>JAUNVN010000054.1:5773-9084 GCA_030537655.1 Bowdeniella nasicola
GGCGGCGATATCGCGGCCGGGACCTTCGAGACGCTGGGTACCGCGCAGGCAGGACGCCTCGCTGTTGCTGTGCCCCACACGCACCAGGATGCTGCGATTACAGCGTTGCGTGCCCAGGGATTGCACGTCCAGACCAGAGCGGAGGCCGCTGCATGATTCCCGCTGCGACATTGGCCCTGGTCGACAAGCCTTCCTGGTTTGACAACCCGGTGTTAACGACAAAATTGTGGCCGGCAACCCTCGAGACCCTTGCCATGACCGCGACCTCGGCGATTTTGACGATCGCGCTCGGATTACCACTGGGCTTACTGCTGGTAGCTACCGCGCCGCGCGGCATTCGTGAAAACCGGGTGGTGTACGCCATCTTGGGAGCACTGGTCAATATTGGCCGGTCAATCCCCTTCATTATTTTGATGATCGCGCTGATTCCGATCACCCGTGAGGTGATGGGGACCGCAATTGGATGGACCTCCGCGGTATTACCCTTGGCTGTGGCGGCGATCCCGTTTTTTGCCCGTCTAGTAGAAACCTCCGTACTCGCGATCAACCCCGGTACGGTCACCGCTGCGACGATGATGGGAGCGACCGGACGCCAGGTGATGACGGTGCAGATGCGCGAAGCGCTGCCGGGTATCGTCCAGGGCATTACCGTGTTGGTGATCACGCTGATTGGGTATTCCGCAATTGCCGGTGTGCTGGGCGGTGGGGGCCTTGGAACTCTGGCCTATAACTACGGCTACCAGCGCTACCAAAACGACACGATGATTGCCACGGTCGTGGTGATCCTCGTCATCGTGCAACTGGTGCAGATGCTCGGTGACATGTGCAGCCGGCTGGTGGATCACCGCTAGGCACCCACCCGCCGGAGTCATTGCGTCTAGCGCAACAATCTCTGCACCATGTGAAAGGACAATCATGACTATCTTCTCGACTCGCAAACGACTGACCGCCCTGGCAGCCGCCACGGCACTGACTTTCTCCTTGGCCGCGTGCGGTAATGGCGATGATAAGGACACCACCAGTGAAAGCGGCGGTGGCGATGACGTGGTCACCCTGACTGTTGGCGCCAGCCCGGTACCGCACGGTGACATTTTGAAATATGTTGCCGATAATCTCGCTGCCGATGCGGGCCTTGAGATCGACATTGTTGAATACACCGATTACGTCCAACCAAATGTCGCGCTTTCTGAAGGAGACCTCGACGCGAACTACTTCCAACACCTGCCCTATCTTGAAGCTGAAATTGCGGAGAAGGGCTATGATTTCGAACATTTCGACGGGGTGCATATTGAGCCCTATGGGGTCTATTCGGAAAAGATCGACAACATTGACGATCTTGCCGACGGCGCCAAGGTAGGTATCAATAACGATCCGTCCAACCAGGCGCGTGCCCTTGATCTGCTTGTGCAGGCCGGTGTGCTCGACGCAGTTGATGCGGAAGATCCGTCAATCGCCGACTATGAAGCCAATCCGCAGGCAAATCCGAAGAACCTTGAGTTCGTCGAAAGTGAAGCAGCTGCGCTGCCTCGTTTGCTGCCTGACTTGGATATCGCCCTGCTGAATGGGAACTATGCACTTGAAGGCGGCCTGCAACCGTCGACAGATGCGATCCTGCTCGAAGATGGTAAGGGGAACCCCTACGCAAACCTGGTGGCCTACAAAGCCGATAGCGACAAGATCGATGCACTGAAGAAACTTGACGAGCTCCTGCGTTCACCAGAGGTCGCCGAGTACATTACCTCCACGTGGGCTGACGGTGCTGTGATCCCCGCCTTTGACTACTAACCGACGATAACCATGTGGGCCCGCAGGCATCATGCCTGCGGGCCCACATCGCTATGACTGCACTACTATGGGGCGTCATACAATCCAGTTAGTGAACGATCCCGTAGAGCCGGTCACCAGCATCGCCAAGACCGGGAACAATATAGGCTTGATCGTTGAGCTTCTCGTCAACCGAGGCGGTCACAATTGTGACCTCGGCCCGATCGCCAATCTCTGCTTCGAGCGCCTGTAATCCTTCGGGAGCGGCGAGCAGGCAGATACAGGTCACATCGCGCGCCCCACGCTCAAGTAGATAGTTGATCGCGGCGATCAGCGTATGTCCGGTAGCAAGCATCGGATCGAGAACATAGCATTGCCGGCCCGAAAGGTCCTCGGGCAAACGGTTTGCATAGGTTTCCACCAACAGGGTCTCCTCGTCACGTTTCATGCCGAGAAAACCAACTTCAGCCGTTGGTAGTAAGCGCGTCATTCCGTCAAGCATGCCAAGTCCTGCACGCAAGATTGGTACGACAATGGGTTGGGGCGAGGATAGATGCACCCCGGTTGTTGGTGCCACCGGCGTAGTGATGTGGACTGGTTCAGTGGCCACATCGCGAGTCGCTTCATAGGCCAGCAATGTCACCAGCTCATCAACCAGCAACCGGAATGTGGCCGATGGGGTTTCGTGCTGACGCAACACGGTGAGCTTATGAGATACGAGCGGATGGTCGATAATGTGCAAACGCATACCTTAACGGTACCGTGTCAATGTGACCCGACGCGAAATTTTGCCGCTACCTGGCGCGATTCGAGACCAGTGGGACCAGCCTATGGTGAGCGCGCTACACGAAGCTCAGCAGGCCGCCATCATCGGTGAGGTGCCCGTAGGTGCGGTGATCGTCACCGCAGATGGCAGCGTGCTTGCCAGCGCACATAACCGGGTGGTTACCGATTGCGATCCGAGCGCCCACGCCGAAATTATTGCGTTGCGGCGCGCCGCCACGGCGCGCGGATCGACCTATCTAGACGACTGCACCATGGTGGTGACCCTCGAGCCATGCGTGATGTGTGCGGGAGCCATATTATCCGCGCGCCTGCGCAGGATTGTCTTTGGCGCATGGGAAGAAAAGACCGGTGCGTGTGGCAGTGTCTATGACATTGTTCGAGATGGCTACCTGCCGCAGCGATGCGATGTGATTGGGGGCGTGCAGGCGGATGCTGCCCGCAACCTGCTGCAACAATTCTTTAACAAACGGCGATGTTAAGAGAAATAGCCTAAGTTGTATCGTCTAGTCGGTGCTCTAAATTTTAAGAGCTTGCATAGCCTAAAATCAAGGCGCACCCCCTGTGTACGGGATTAAGTGGCGTCAAACTTTGTATTTCGTGTTTTATCTCACGGAAATTTTTCTCCCAGGGCAGCGCAACCACAGGAAAAACTCCTTTAGTATCGCTAGTGATGTGCCAATCTCGTCACCCCTCAACCGTTTCTGGAGGAGTCCAATGAAAGATGTGACCAATAAGAGCGTCTCGCGACGCACCGTCGCCAA
>JAUNVN010000055.1:0-7564 GCA_030537655.1 Bowdeniella nasicola
ACGCCTTCGCAGGTATTCCCGCCGGGCGCACGGCAGAGATCGATATGCAAGCGGTAATCGAACGGCGCATCTTCATGATTGGTACCTCCGGTTCCGACGTCTCCGATATGCGTACCGTTGTGCGCAAGATCGAACAGGGAGATTACGACACGACAATCTCTTTGGATGCCGTCACGGGGATGGCGGGATTTAAAGATGCCATCCAGTCGGTGATTGATCGGACGTCGGGCGGCAAGATCATGGTCTTCCCGCAGCTACACGACTTGCCGCTACTGCGCTTAAGCGAACTTGCAGACGCTCTACCCGAGGTTGCTGAACACCTCGACGGTGGGCTGTGGACTGCCGCAGCTGAAGCGGCATTACTCGCAACAGAGAAGTGAGAGGATCCCGAACCATACCCCATTTAATTAACGAATATCTTGCGATTGCTTTCGAATCGAAATAGAATCGAAAGCAATACGTAAGGCGCTCGAAGGAGAGAGATGGGCAGCGACCGCCGAGAACGTGAAGCCGCGATTCTCGACCAGCTTGCCAAAGATGGCCGTATCCAAGTCTCGACGATCGCCAACGATCTCGGGGTTTCCGAAGTTACGGTGCGCGCCACCTTACGTGAGCTCGAGTCGCAAGGATTACTCCGTCGCACCCACGGCGGCGCTGTTCCTTCCTCTATCCACCACGTCCTAGCACGGCGCAACCAACAGGCCGATGCGAAAGAACGCATTGCCAAGGCTGCTGCTGCGCTGGTGCGTGATGGCGACCACCTGATGATTGAAGCGGGAACAACAACGGCGTTAGTACCCCGCTTTTTGACTGGTAAACGCGATATCCATATCGTCACGAACTCAACGCTCGTGGTGAACTATGCGCGCGTAAATCCCGAACTTCATGTCACCTTAACTGGCGGTGCCTTCCATCGCGAAAGCGAATCGATGGTTGGCGCTGTCGCCAGAGCGTCGATCGCTCGGTTTAACGCGCGGCTCGCATTCGTTGGCACCGATGGGCTGCGCGCCGATAGGGGACTGACCACCCAGTTCGCCGAAGGCGCCGACATTATCACCGCGATGCACGCCAACGCCAGCGCAACCTGGCTGCTGACCGACGCAACGAAATACGGCCGCGCGGGCTTCGTCAATGTGCTCGCCGTTGACGAACTGGCCGGCATAATCACCGACACTGAGCTGGACCCCGATGCAGCCCAGCTCCTACAAGACCACGGCGTGAGCCTACGCGCCGTATAGGAAGGATCACCCCATGGCAGAACCAGTTGTGATGCCCCAGGCGGGCAACACCGTCGAATCGTGCATTTTGGTGTCATGGAATGTCGCCGTTGGCGACACCGTCACCGATAACACCGTGATTTGTGAGGCAGAAACCGATAAGTCCACCGTCGATGTGGAAGCCGGAGCTTCCGGTACCGTCTTAGCTCTTTTGGCTGAAGAGGGCGATGAAGTTCCCGTGAAAGATCCGATTTTGCTGGTGGGCGAAGCCGATGAAAATGCTGAAGCGGCCCTGAAAGAGCTCGGCATTGCACCGGCGACTACCGGGGAGGCCGGAGAAGTAGCCGAAACTCACGATGATGATCTCACTCCTGAAGCAAGGGAATCGAGCGAACCGGCGCCCGAGCCCAGTGCGGCCATGGAAGGTGAACATACCCGCGGACAATCAACCGGCGCGGCAAGCCCCAGAGCACGCGCAACCGCAGCGAATAAGGGGGTTGACCTTAGCGCGGTGGATGGTAGCGGTCCGCAGGGCCGAATTATTGAAGCCGACGTGCTTGCTGCGGTTGCGGCCAGCCCGGGTATTACCGTGGGCGCAAAGGCAAGTGGCGCAACTCTAAGTCAGACACCCGGCACCGGTATTGGTGGGCGGCAAACCCGCGCCGATGTAGCCGCGGCAGCTACCCGCCCAGTTGCGAGCCCAGCGGCAAGTCGTGAATTCCCTGGCGAGGTGAGCCAAACCCCACTGAAGGGCGTGCGCGCCATTATTGCTGAGCGGATGATGAATGCCCTGGCAAGTAGTGCCCCGGTAACCTACAACGTCTCCGCCCCCGCCGATGCGTTACTGGCCATGCGCAAGCGATTCAAACAATCCGATGCTGAACTTGGCTACAGCCGTATCACCATTGGGGACCTGGTGTGCTATGCCACCGTCCAAACCCTGGCACGTCATCCGAAGATGAATGCCCACCTGGTTGACAACACGCTTTCGACCTTTGCTTCAGTCCACCTGGGCTTGGCTGTCGATACCCCGCGCGGACTCCTTGTGCCGACCATCCGCAATGCCGATGCGATGGGACTGCGGGAATTTTCTGCCACGTCGGCGGATCTCGCCCAGCAGGCAATCGGCGGCAAGATCGATCCGGAGCTCCTCAGCGGTGCGACCTTTACCGTCTCTAACCTCGGTTCGTTTGGCATGGAATCGTTCACCCCGATCATTAATGTGCCGCAAACGGCAATTCTCGGGGTGAACACGATTAGTGGTCACGCTGAAGTCAATGACAACGGCGAGGTGTGCATGTCTCAACGTATCGGCTTTTCACTCACCGCTGACCATCGCGCAATTGACGGTGCTGATGCGGCGCGATTCTTGCGTGACCTCGTTGATGCTATTGCCAATATCGATCTGACTGTGATCGGCTAGGAGGAACGATGAAACCCGTTGATGTCACCATTATTGGTGGGGGACCGGGCGGCTATATCGCAGCCGAACGGCTCGCTAATCAGGGGCGGAGCGTGCTCCTTGCCGAACACACCGAAGTGGGGGGTACCTGCCTGAATGTTGGCTGTATTCCCACTAAAGCGCTGTTACATTCGGCGAAACTCTACCGCCACGCGGCTGACGGCAAACGCTTTGGTGTCAAAACCGCGGGAGTAGCTGTTGATTTCAAACAGATGCAACAGCATAAAACTCGCACGGTCAAAGCACTGGTTGGTGGGGTACGCCAGCTACTTAAACGCGGCAAAGTCGATGTCCGCAATGAAGCGGCCACGCTCCTTGGTCCGGGTCAGGTGCAGATTGGCGAAGAGGTGATCGAATCCGAACACGTGATTATCGCCACCGGTTCCACCCCGGTGCTGCCTCCAATTCCCGGTGTGCGTGATAACCCCGTTGTCGTTGACTCCACAGGCCTGCTCGCCGT
The DNA here is from genome assembly GCA_030537655.1 of Bowdeniella nasicola. Lineage (GTDB taxonomy): Bacteria > Actinomycetota > Actinomycetes > Actinomycetales > Actinomycetaceae > Bowdeniella > Bowdeniella nasicola_B. The sequence continues at coordinate 3,140 of JAUNVN010000055.1, forward strand.
TGAGACTATTCCCGACACGCTGGTGGTTATTGGTGGGGGAGTGATCGGCGTGGAATTCGCATCGCTATTCGCGGCGCTTGGCTCCCAGGTTCACGTGATTGAAGCGATGGAGGAGATCGTGCCGTTCATGGATACTGAACTGGCCGGGCTCCTACGTGAAGCGATGAGTAATGTCACCTTCCACGTCGGTTGCCGCGTCGAAAAAGTCGACGACTCCACCGTCTATTTCACCGACCAAACCGGTGCGCAACAACACGTGGAAGCTTCCACCATTTTAATGGCCGTTGGCCGCCGTCCTGCGCTGCAGGGGTGGGGAGCGGAAGAAGCGGGGATCGCCACCGATGCGAAAGGTGTGACCGTCGATCCGACAATGCGTACGAATCTCCCCAACGTGTGGGCTGTGGGTGATGTCACTGGACGTTCTCTCCTTGCCCATGCCGCCTACCGGATGGGTGAAATCGCAGCCGCGCATATTGTTGATCCCACCGCGGCGGCGCGTGAGGGGCAGGTGTTGCGTCCCGAGTGTATTCCCTGGGCGGTTTACTCGATCCCCGAAGCTGCCGGTGTGGGACTCACCGAAGCGCAATTGCGTGAGCGGGGTGTTGAAACGCTTACCGCCACCGTACCGCTGGTCTTATCTGGACGGTTCGTTGCTGAAAACGGGCTACGTGAACCAGGTGCGGTCAAACTCATCGAAGCCGACTCCCGTGTCGTGCGCGGCATCCACATGGTCGGATCCTATGCTCCGGAAATGATCTGGGGCGCAGCGGCCATCCTTGAACAAGAAATGCGGGTCGAAGACCTGCGTCAGGTTATTTTCCCCCATCCGACGGTCAGCGAAGGTATCCGCGAGGCCGCCTGGGCGATCCCCGAGAAGAAATAGAGGCAACATCATGGCAAAAGATCTCATTGTCGACCCGGAAGTTCTCCGGAAATCCGGGGCGATTACCTTTAGTGATATTCCCGTCAATGCCTACAAGATGACGTTCACGAAAGAACTCGAACGCCACGGTAAAGATGGGCTGCGCAATATGCTGCGCGATATGATCACCATCCGCACGTTCGAATCGATGCTCGATTCGATTAAGAAAACCGGCGGATGGCAGGGGATTGAATATAACCACCGCGGTCCGGCCCACCTTTCCATGGGACAGGAGGCATCGGCGGTTGGACAGGCAGCAGAACTCGGAGCCGAAGACTTCGTCTTTGGATCTCACCGCTCTCACGGCGAAATTCTCGCGAAGTGCTTTTCTGCCTCGCGTCAGATGGATAAAGCGCAGGTTGACCAGATCATGGAGTCCTTCCTTGATGGCGATACGCTGCGGCTGGCCGAGCGTGTGAAGATCGACGGTGATGATGACCGGATCGCCAACTTTATCCTCGTGGGTACTCTTGCTGAAATTTTTGCGCGCTCAGCCGGGTTCAACCGCGGGATGGGTGGATCCATGCACGCATTTTTCACGCCGTTCGGCTCGATGCCAAATAACGCAATCGTCGGTGGTTCCGCACCGATCGCACAGGGGAGTGCGCTCTATAAGCGCATCAATCGCGAACCGGGAATTGTCATTGCCAATATTGGTGATGCCTCCATGGGCTGCGGCCCGGTATGGGAAGCGATGGCCTTTGCTGCGATGGACCAGTTCCGCACCCTGTGGCGCGAAGAAGATGGCGGCAACCCGCCAATCATGTTCAACTTCTTCAACAACTTTTACGGCATGGGCGGACAAACGTCCGGCGAAACGATGGGGTATGACATTTTGGCGCGCGTTGGCGCGGGGGTCAATGTCGACCAGATGCACGCCGAACGGGTCGATGGCTACAACCCACTGGCCGTTGCCGATGCGGTACGGCGCAAGAAGGAAATTCTGCTTGCCGGCCGCGGTCCGGTGCTGCTGGATACCATCACCTACCGCTATGCGGGTCACTCACCATCGGATGCCTCCTCCTACCGCACCCGCGAGGAAGTTGAAATGTGGGAGGAACACGATTCGATTCGTGACTTTGGCGACCTGCTGGTGAAGAAACGGGTCATCTCCCGTTCCGATATCGATGCGATGCACGCCGAAATTGAACAGCGCCTGGCTGCGGTCCTGCAAGTCACCACCGATGAGGAAACCTGCCCGCGTGTGGATGTTCCCTTCATGGAAAAGATTCTCTTTTCCAACGAACAACGACCGGCACTGGGTGATAGCGAACCCGAATTGGCACAGCCGCTGGAAGACAACGCCCGCGTCAAATCTCTGGCGAAAAAGGTGCGTACCGCCCGCACTGACGATGGCAAACCCGTCTCCAAAATTCGGATGTTCTCCTTCCGAGACGGACTGTTTGAAGCGATGGCTCACGGATTCGCAACCGATCCGACCATGGCAGCGTGGGGTGAAGAAAACCGCGATTGGGGTGGCGCCTTTGCCGTCTACCGCGGCTTAACCGAACTGCTGCCCTACCGGCGGTTGTTCAACTCACCAATCTCCGAAGCTGCGATCGTTGGTGCCGGTGTGGGCTACGCCCTGTCGGGTGGACGCGCAGTTGTGGAACTGATGTATTGCGACTTCCTTGGACGCGCCGGAGATGAAATCTTCAACCAGGCTGCGAAATGGCAGGGGATGAGCGCGGGACTGCTGCAGATGCCGCTGGTCATTCGCGTGTCGGTTGGCAACAAGTACGGGGCGCAACACTCACAAGACTGGTCGAGTCTCGTGGCGCATATTCCCGGTCTGAAGGTGTACTTCCCGGCGACCCCCACCGATGCGAAGGGAATGCTCAACCTCGCATTGGCCGGTACCGACCCGGTGATCTTCCTCGAATCACAACTGCTTTATGACAAAGGCGAAGAATTCGAAGCCGACGGGGTGCCCGAAGGACATTACTTGACTCCTGAAGGCGAACCGGCAATCCGCCGTGAAGGCAAGGACATCACCATCGCCACGCTCGGTGCCACGCTTTACCGGGCCCTGGAAACCGCCGATGTCCTCAAGGAAAAATACGGGATGGAGGCCGAGGTTATCGACCTGCGCTACCTCTGCCCGCTGAATTACGAGAAGGTCGTTGAATCGGTGAAGAAAACCGGACGGCTACTACTCGCCTCCGATGCGGTCACACGCGGTTCTTTCCTCAACCAGGTTGCCACCGATATTCAAACGATTGCCTTCGATTATCTAGACGCACCGGTCACAGTTGTGGGGTCACGTAATAACGTCACCCCCGCACCGGAACTGGAAGATCTCTACTTCCCGCAAGTCGAATGGATGATCGACGCAATTCACGAACGGATCGTACCCCTGCCTGGCCATACACCCACCACGAACGCGACGACCGGTGAAATTGCTCGCCGCGCGCAACTGGGACTGTAAGCTGCCTGCGTGAGGTATACCAACACCTATCCACCCGCCGGGGGACCTGCACATTCCAGGTATCCGGCGGGTGGAAGCCGTCGTGGAGCGTGGCGGACTCCATTTGGGGTGGCTGGCCTCATGTGGGGGGGTCTTTTGCGTAGAAGTGATTGCCGGCCCGACACTGGCCAGCCAGCTGGCACTTCGCGGCGGTAATTTCACTCGCGCCTATGCGGTGGTGACCGCCCCGTTTGTCCATGCCAGTATCGCCCACCTGATCAACAACACGATTACGCTGATCTGGCTTGGATGGCTCGTTGCCCTTGAGGGGCGGCGCCGCTTCATCCAGGTGAGCTGCACTGCTGGGCTCACCTCGGGACTCCTGGTCATCTGGTTAAGTCCGCCGGGGGCACTGACCGTGGGGATGTCGGGAGTGATCTTCGGGTACTTCGGCTATCTGGTCACCGCCGCACTCGTGGAGCGTAACTGGCGGACAAAACTGTGGCGCATCTTCTCCGTCGGGGTGTTGCTGATTTGGTGGGGGGTAAGTTTCCTCTCGGGACTGATCCCACAGCGGGCAATTTCCTGGCAGGGACACCTCGGCGGTTTGCTGGGCGGAATTATGTACGCCATTGGACGCTCACGACGTCTACGCCCCTAGCACTCAGGCATTATCCACCGCGCCCAATACCCCGCTATTTTCAACACGGCGCCGGTCAGGTGACTTCCGGCCACCATAAGCTGCCGCCATGGAAACCCAACCACCCCGCCGCCTGCGGATACATCTCACCACCCGCGCCGTCATTGCGATTACATTCGCGCTGCTCGCCCTGGTTGCCGTGAGCGCAATGTGGCAGATGCGAGCGCCAACGAGTGAACGTCCGCTTGCAAGTACGGTATCACCGCCGTCACAACCCACCACGGATCCACCACCGTCACCACAGGCAGAAGGTGCTGCCGTTTCGGCGGCCACTTCCGATCCCAACGGGGTGGTCGTCTATGTCACCGGGGCGGTGACCACCCCGGGCGGCGACTACCTCGCCCCGGAGGCCGCCGCCGCCGGCGCCGCCGCGGTGGCCGCCCAGGGCGGCAAGTA
>JAUNVN010000055.1:7574-9026 GCA_030537655.1 Bowdeniella nasicola
GACCACCCCGGGCCTTTAGACCCTTAGCGCTCATAGCCGCGTGAGTGATGCGATCACAGCCGCGGGTAACTTCACCCCCGCAGCTGATACGAATGCCCTCAATCTCGCGCGGATGGTGACCGATGGTGAACATCTGCACGTGCCCATTCCCGGCGAGACGCCAATTGCGGTAGCTCGTGGTGAAGACGATGCTGCGCCAATCCATCTCAATCGCGCTAATGCGAGCGAATTAGAAACCCTGCCAGGAATCGGCCCGGCACTTGCTGCCCGGATCGTGGCGCACCGTGAGCAACACGGCGCGTTTCAAGCAGTGGAAGAACTCACCGAAGTTTCCGGGATCGGTCCGGCGATCATCGCAAATATTGGTGACCTGGTTGTCGTTGACTAATGCGCCACACACTTGACCTGCGGCTCGTGCCGCTGGCCGGAGCAACCTGGGGTGGCACGGCAGTCACCCTCACATTCGGACCGTGGGTGGTAATCGCGGCGATCATGATGCTTACCGTCTGGTGGATACGGCCGCTGCGAGGCGCCCACGCAGTGCGTTCAGCGGCGATCCTGACGGTAATCTTCGGCCTAGCAGGTGCTCTCACGGTGACGACCGCCGGTGAATATGGACGCGGAGAGGAGATCCGAAATGCCGCGAAGCAGGGCCGCTATGCGACGATCACCGCGGTGGTGCGCAGCGATGCGCGTGCGGTGGCCCACCAATTTGATCCCACTAATCCACACAGTTTTCTTGAGGTGGAAGCCAGGAAGGTCTGCGTACGCGGGCAGTGCTATTCCAGTCGCGAACGAGTCATGGTGTTCGGTCCGGTTGACCAGTATCGCACCGGAATGCGGATCGAAACGCGCGGCGTGCTCAGCATGGATCAGCGTGCAGCCAACCGCAAGGTCATCCAACATGCGACTACCACCCGCCTGCTTGCCCCACCGCGCCACCTAGCTGCCATCACCGATACGATTCGCCAGTCCTTCCGTGCCATCACCAAAACGCTCGCACAACCAGCATCGGGACTACTGCTTGGGATCACCCTGGGAGATCGTAGCCATATTAGTGAGCAGTTAGCCGCTGACTTTCAGGCCACCTCCCTGACGCACCTGACCGCGATCTCCGGCGCGCATACCGCGGTTATTCTCACCGCGGTCCTGACACTAACCTCCATCTTTCCGCGCTTCGTGGCAACGGCCTGCGCACTTGTCACCCTCGCGGGACTTTTCCTCCTTGTCGGACCGCTCGCGTCGGTAACCCGTGCCGTTGTGATGGCGGGCGTGATTGTCCTCGCCCGTAGCATGGGGCGTCCCGGTCATGCGATGGCGGCACTTGCCACCGCAGTTACCGTCATCGTCCTGGTGTGGCCCCAAACCTCCATCTCGTTGGGATTTCGTCTTTCGGTTGTTGCCACCGCTGCGCTGATTGCCTTCACACCGCTGACCACCCGTGTCCTTGCG
>JAUNVN010000056.1 GCA_030537655.1 Bowdeniella nasicola
TGTGCGGGTAACCACACCCACCCGCCGGCCCCCGCGGTGAGGCAAATCCACGACTGCAATGCCGAAATTCCACCGTCGCCGATAGAGAGCAAAACGGCAGCCGCTCCACCCATGAAAATTGCCCATAGTGCCCGCAGCCACCGGGGTGGCTGTCCTTCAGTCGTGCATGACTGAGCAATCGAATAGGACATCGAGTCGGCCGTGGTAGATACGAACGTGACAGTGAGGATTAAGAATGCTCCACCGATGATGGCACCAAAGGGCAGTTGGCTCGTCATTGCCATAATTGCGGCCGGCAATCCACCTACACCTAATGGTTCAGAGATTGATCCCGGATTGGTGTGTTCGAATCCGACAGCAGATCCACCAAGGACAGTGAACCAGAACATGGTGAGGACCGGAGCGACAATTGCAACGGTAAAAAACAGTTGCCGGATCGTTCGTCCTGTTGAAATACGGGCAACAAAAATCGCCATAAGTGGGCCATAGCCAAGGAACCAACCAAAGAAGAAGATCGTCCAGCCTGAGGACCACCCGGGATCACCCGTATATAAGGTCGTGGCAAAAAAGGTTTGTACGTGCAAGAACACCGCTTTGCCAAACCACTCGACGGTCGTGACAACGGAGGTGAGTAACAGGACGATCACCATCAAAATGATCGCGATCCATACGTTGAGTCGCGACAGGATCTGAATCCCCTTATCCAATCCTGAAGCCACCGAAATGGCGGCGAGTGCCACCAGGACGATAATCACGCCGAGTTGCAGTGGATAGTTATTGGTCCAACCAAGATAGTCATGCAACCCGTAAGCAACTTGTAAACCCAGAAAGCCAATCGGACCGACGGTACCTGCAACCACCGCGATAATTGCAACAATATCGGCGACTTTGCCGATCCACGATTGCACAATGTTTTCGCCCAGTGGGTACAAAAGTGAGCGCGGACGCAGTGGCAAGCCTTTTTCGTGGGCACGAGAGAGGATGACCGCGCCGGTCGTACCTAAGATCGCCCAGGCCAGGAAACCCCAGTGCACGAATGATTGCGCCAAGGCGGCAACGGGACGGTCAGCTTCACTGGTGATGTAGCCAGCCAAGGGAGGTGGAGCATTGAGGTAGTGGTAGACCGGTTCTGCTGCGGCCCAAAATACGCCACCGCCCGCCAGCAATGTACACATGATCATCGCGATCCATTTGAATGCGGAAAACTCCGGAATGCGTGTGTCTCCGAGATACACCTTCGCCCACGGCAAGCACATTAAGATCAACGAAACCAGGAAGGTTGCCAGCAGGAGGATCTGCCAATATAACCCGAACCAGCCAGCTGACCAGCTAAATCCCGCATTGACGAAATTTGAGACCTTCTCAGGTATGGCAAGTGCTGCCACAACAAAGATCGCAATGGCTGCAAGGGATATATAGGTGACAACCGGATCTGTTGTTTTCGGTATCTTCTTCGTCGGCGCTGTTGTACTCACATCGACTCCTTCCACGACGTCCCGCTTAGTGCTCCAGGTATGGTCGCTCCCCGTGATGTGATCTCGCAGGTATGGCGGCCGTCTATTTTCAGTTGATCACGACAACCGGAGAAGATATGTCATTTTTTAAGAGCGAATTGTTCATATTAGATACACGCTTCTTATTGACCGGTGCCGATATCCGTCATGTTTGGTGCCGATATGCACGATGTATGGACTCCCCAACCCACGCTGTGCAGCGCGACCACTTTTCGGTAAATATTTGTTGCAGTCGCGAATTGAGGTATGAAAAAACCCCCGTAATCCTCAGGAAAACGGGGGATCGTGGAGCCAACGGGACTCGAACCCGTAACCCCCTGCTTGCAAAGCAGGTGCGCTACCAATTGCGCCATGGCCCCTTGGCGGCGCCCACCTATTCGGCGAACGCAGCCTGATCTTCGGGGGTTTGTCCAAAACTATCGGTGACTTCAGCCCAGATGTCGCGTTCTTCACGCTCTTGCTGAATTTTCACCCACACCGCATAGCCGGCAATGGCACCAAGCAGCAGTCCGAAAAACTTCTTCATCAGATGTCTCCTTCGCCGTGGTTATGCCACTGTCATTACCAGTGGTGGGCTTAGCTGGACTCGAACCAGCGACCTCTTCCTTATCAGGGAAGCGCTCTAACCGACTGAGCTATAAGCCCGGCACGGATCAACTTTATTGTATCCCGGTGGGAAAACCAAACTGGGCGGCGGTGGTACCGCTCACGCTTCGCGGTTTACTCCTCCGTTAACGTGACGTGGATGCCTCCCACCAGACTGGCAACGATGTTGTAGATAAACGCCCCGATAGTCATCAGTGCGGTGAGCAGCAGAACGTTAATGATGGCAATAATCGTTGCCATGGAAATGATCTTATCGAAATGTAGGTAGCTCATCAGCTTCGAGATTTCGCCACTACTGGTATCGATTTCACCAATGATTGACGAGATTGATGAAAACACTCCAAACGAATCCAGGAGCAGCCAACTCATCGCTGCGGCAATTACTGTCATCAAGCCCAGGGCGATGGACAGTAGGAAGCCGAGTTTCATAACGCTCCAGGGATCAACCCGTTGGATGATACGAAACTCGCTCGCAACTGACTGACCGGTACCACGACGCACCTTTGGTTCGTAACTCACCTTCGAGGTTTGTAAAGCCGTCTTACCACGATCATCGCTCGTGGTTGGTGAATCAACTTTGGGGCGAGGTGGCAACGTTGGTGGTTGCTCAGCTGCGCTGTTGTGCTCACTCATTAGGACTCCTCACTGCGATCGGGGGTTTCCGCTGCAGGATCGTGTTCTTCCGCCGGCTCTGACCCATTGTCATCTGCTGGATCATCACCGTCTTCATCTTCATCTGATGCACATTCTTCATTGAGCGTAATAGCAATAATACGGTCTCCCGCATCAGGTTTTGCGAAGGTCACGCCCTGGGTATTGCGTCCAGTGCGATTGACTTCACCCACTCCGGTACGCACAATCTTGCCGCCTTCCATGATGACTAACACCTCATCATTGTCATAGGTGACAAGAGCGCCCACCAGATCACCGCGCTCCTCAACCAGGTTGGCAACTTTCACGCCCATACCGCCGCGACCTTGGACGCGATACTCACTCAAACAGGTACGTTTGGCGAACCCACCTTCGGTCACAACAAAGAGATCGGCATCATCATCGATGACATCCATGGTCAGGAGCTCATCGCCATCGCGGAATCTCATTCCTCGTACCCCATAGGTAGCACGTCCCATCGGTCGTAACGCTTCATCGGTGGCGGTAAAACGCAGGGATTGTCCTTTATGGGAGACCAAGATCAGGTCATCACCGGCACAGGCAAGCCGTGCGGAGACCAGTTGGTCAGGTTCATCCGTGTCGTCTTCACGCAGCCGGATCGCAATCACTCCACCGGTACGGTTGGAGTCATATTCACTCAGTTTTGTTTTCTTCACCAAGCCGCTGCGGGTGGCCAAGATGAGATAGTCTGCCTGGTCGTAGTCGCGAATGGCGAGGACCTGCGTGATGTATTCATCGGGTTGGAATGCCAAGAGATTGGCAACATGTTGACCTTTGGCGTCCCGGCCACCTTCGGGTAGTTCGTAGGCTTTGGCGCGATAGACCCGACCGAAGTTGGTAAAGAAGAGTAACCAGTGGTGGGTCGTGGTGGTGAAGAAATGTTCAACGATATCGTCTTCACGCAGTGCCGCTCCGCGCACCCCTTTGCCCCCACGTCGTTGGGAACGGTAGTTATCAATACGCGTTCGTTTTGCATAGCCACCGCGGGTGATAGTGACGACCACATCTTCCTCGGGAATAAGGTCTTCCATCGACATTTCCCCATCAAAGGGCAGAATTGTGGTGCGCCGTTCTTCCCCGTATTTGTCAACGATTGCATCGAGTTCGCTACCAACGATGTCACGTTGGCGTTCTGGCCGGGCGAGGATATCGCGATAGTCGGCAATACGTGCTTGTTCAGCTTCGTACTGCTCTTGGATTTTCAGCCGTTCCAAGGCGGCGAGTCGGCGCAGCTGCAAGGACAGGATTGCTTCGGCTTGCCGCTCATCAATAGTCAGCAATTCCATCAGTCCGCTCCGCGCTTCATCGGTGGTGCGCGAACGTCGGATGAGTTCAATTACCGCATCGAGTGCATCAAGGGCTTTCATATAGCCCGAGAGGATATGCATCCGTTCTTCACTGCGTTTCAGCAGGAAATTGGTGCGGCGTACAATCACGTCAATTTGGTGATTCACCCAGTGACGAACGAACCCATCAATGGAGAGAGTTCGCGGAACTCCGTCAACCAGCGCCAACATATTGGCTGGGAAGTTGGACTGCATCGGGGTGTATTTGTACAGGTTGTTAAGCACAACCTTCGCGATCGCATCGCGCTTGAGGATAATCACCAGTCGCTGACCAGTACGTCCCGATGATTCGTCGCGTACATCGGCGATTCCGGAGATTCGCTCATCTTTTACCGCGTCGGCAATCTGTTCTTGGAGCCGGTCGGGGTTAACTTGGAATGGGAGTTCGGTAATCACCAAACATTGCCGTCCATGGATTTCTTCAACCTCAACCACCGCACGTTGAGTGATGGATCCACGACCGGTCCGATAGGCCGATTCAATACCGCGCAGCCCTAAGATGGTCGCACCGGTGGGAAAATCGGGGCCCTTAATCCGCTCGAGAAGCGCCTCTAATAGTTCTTCCTTTTCAGCTTCTGGGTGTTCTAGCAGCCATTTCACACCGGAGGCAACTTCGCGCAGGTTGTGCGGGGGAATGCGAGTAGCCATCCCCACGGCAATTCCTTCGGAACCGTTAACCAGCAAATTCGGGAATCGCGCGGGCAGAACAACAGGCTCGAGGTTTCGCCCATCGTAGTTTTCTTGGAAATCAACCGTATCCTGGTCAATTTCACGCACCATTTCCACCGCGATCGGCGCCATTTTCGCTTCCGTATAGCGCGGCGCTGCAGCACCTTGGTTGCCTGGCGAGCCGAAGTTGCCCTGGCCGGTAACTAGCGGGTGGCGCATCGACCATGGTTGGACCATCCGCACAAGCGTGTCGTAGATCGCGCTGTCACCGTGCGGGTGGTAGTTACCCATGACGTCGCCAACGATGCGTGCTGATTTTGAAAATGCTGCATCGGGGCGGTAGCCGCCATCCCACATCGCATACAGCAGCCGCCGGTGGACTGGTTTGAGGCCATCACGAACATCGGGAAGTGCCCGCCCAACGATCACGCTCATCGCGTAATCGATATAGGAGCGCTGCATTTCGCCGGTGAGATCCACCTGCTCTACCCGGTTACGGCCAAATGTTGCCACATCCAGGTTGTCGCCGCTTTGCTCATCACTCACAGTGTTGTCCTCTTTCGTTCACTCCGTTGGCTGCAGCCTGGCTGGTTAGATGTCAAGGAAACGGACATCTTTTGCATTTCGTTGGATAAATGAGCGCCGCGATTCGACATCTTCACCCATCAAAATGGAGAACACCTCATCAGCGGCAGCTGCCTCACCAATAGTGACTTGCTTTAATGTGCGAGTTTCGGGATTCATCGTGGTTTCCCATAGTTCATGATCATTCATCTCGCCAAGACCTTTATAGCGTTGAATTGCCGAGTCTTTCGGAAGGCGATGGCCCGCAGCCCGTCCACTTTCAACTGCCGCATCACGTTCACGATCCGAGTAGACATATTGGTGCGGAGCGTTCGTCCATTTGATGCGATACAGCGGTGGCTGGGCGAGGTAGACGAAGCCTTTTTCCACCAGTGGCTTCATGTAGCGGAAGAGCAAGGTGAGCAACAGCGTGGAGATATGTTGCCCGTCCACATCGGCATCCGCCATCAGGACGATCTTGTAATACCGCAGTTTCTCCAGGTCAAACTCTTCTCCAATCCCGGTTCCAAATGCGGTAATCAGCGCACGCACTTCCTGGTTTGCCAGCGCGCGATCAAGTCGTGCTTTTTCGACATTGAGGATTTTTCCTCGCAACGGCAGAATCGCCTGGGTTTCTGGATCACGGCCCATCACTGCTGAGCCGCCTGCCGAGTCACCCTCAACGATGAAGATTTCTGAGACCGTCGCATCGCGGGAGGTGCAATCTTTTAACTTCCCGGGCATTGATGCTGATTCCAGGGCCCCTTTGCGCCGAGTTGCTTCGCGTGCGCGGCGTGCCGCGAGCCGCGCAGCTGCAGCCGATTGGGCTTTGCGAATAATGTCTTTGGCTTCATTGGGATGCGCATCAAACCAGTCACCGAGTTTGGCATAGAGCTGCTGTTGCACAAAGGTACGTGCTTCAGCGTTACCGAGTTTGGTTTTCGTTTGTCCTTCAAACTGCGGTTCACCGAGTTTGATGGAGACCACCGCAGTCAGGCCTTCTCGAATGTCATCACCGGTGAGGTTATCTTCATTCGGTTTGATCAGGCCGCGATCTTTCGCATATTTGTTCACTAAGAAAGTGAGTGCCGATCGGAATCCTTCTTCGTGGGTACCGCCTTCAGAGGTGTTAATCGTATTGGCATAGGTGTGTACGGATTCGCTGTAGCCATTGGTCCACTGCATTGCGACTTCCAGCGAAATCTTCTTCTCAACATCTTCAGACTCAAAATCGATGATGTCCTCGTGGACTACCTCAACGCGTTTCGCACCGTTGAGATATTCAACGTAATCACGTAATCCGTCGTCATAGCAGTAGGACACTTGCCGGTAGCCAGGGGTGGGGTCATCGGCGGTACCGAGTTCATCACCGGTAATTTCATCACCTGCATCCACCGCATCTTCACGCAGATCGGTCAGAGTAATACGCAAACCCTTATTCAAAAAAGCCATCTGCTGGAAGCGGGCACGCAGCGTTTCAAAATCGAAGTTGACATCATCAAAAATCGTTGGATCAGGCCAAAATGTCTGGGTCGTCCCGGTTTCTTCGGTTGGTTCACCCTGACGAAGATCGCCTTGAATATGCCCGCCGTTGGCAAAGGACTGGTACCAGGTATATCCCTGGCGTTTCACTACCGTTTCCACCCGCGAGGACAGCGCATTGACCACTGAGATCCCCACGCCATGCAGCCCACCGGAAACCGCATATCCGCCACCGCCAAATTTGCCACCCGCATGCAAAATCGTCATGACCACCTGCACGGTTGGAATTCCTTCACTGGGGTGTAGATCCACCGGGATTCCACGACCGTTATCGTCAACACGAATCGCCCCATCAGCTTGGATGGTGACCTCAATGTGGGTGCAATATCCTGCGAGTGCTTCGTCGACTGCATTATCGACGACTTCGTACACCAGGTGGTGCAGTCCGCGTTCACCAGTGGAGCCGATATACATACCCGGGCGCTTCCGCACCGCTTCGAGCCCCTCGAGGACGGTGATATTACTTGCGCCGTAATCTTGGCGCTCCCCGTTAGTGCGAGCGTCTGCCACGATGGTGCAACTCCTATCTTCTCGCATTTATCTCTACGCTTTGGTCCCTACTTCACAGCGAGATACGCCGCACGCTAACCAAATACGCTCAACTGCTTTAGTCTACCGGATTACCCCGAAACCTTCAGTTATCCACAGCTTTATCCACAGATTTGATCTCGTATTGAATTCTCATCCGTACGTGTCGCGTGGACCACGTCCTTTTACTACCCGTGGGCCTTTCTTCCAACTAGGTGCAACCGGTCCTACAATCACGATTTCCTCCACGACCCCCGCACCGGCATGTTCGTTCAGGCGTTGGAGGATTGTTGCTTGTAAGAATCGCATTTGCGTTGCCCAACTGGTTGACGAGGTGCGGATTGTCAGCACTCCGTCAGCAAGTGATTCCACGCGGCAATGTTCAGCCACATTTTTTCCCACGATCGTTTCCCAATTGCGTAACACGGCCCCAGCCCCGACTTCTTCTTGCCACCCCCTTAGGGCAATAAACCGTTGCGCAAGGTCGGTTAATGCTTGCGGATCTTTACGTGAGGGATGGGCACCGCTACCAACCCATCCGAATCCAGGTCGTGATGGCGGCGGATTACTTTCATCATCCAAATCCGCCTCACTTACCACCCGTTTCCGTCGATATTGCGCCGTGCGGTAGCTCTGGCGTCTCGCGGTGCGGCGAATCCGGTGGAGTGCCTCAATTGCTGCGGCGTCATCAATCTCATCGGGATTTGTCATCGTCATCCTGATGTTCGTGCGGTGAGGCGATTGGAATCACCTGTGCGTCTTCGACGTGAAACCAGGTGGTCTCAAGCTGAGCGGGCACATCGGTTGGAACAGCTGCGGTAATACACACCTGTTCTGCTGCGGCGACAATCTCTGCCAGCCGGTTACGTCTCGTGGCATCAAGTTCAGCAAAGACATCGTCCAAAATTAAAATTGGTGTGCCACGACCGCTTGCATCGGCCTGGGCGGCTAAGAGTTGGAAACTTGCAAGCCGTAATGCAAGTGCCAATGACCACGATTCCCCGTGGGAGGCATAGCCGCGTGCAGGTAAGGATCCGAGCGTAAAAATGTAGTCATCACGCTGTGGCCCAATGAGCGTAATTGCCCGATCAAGTTCTTTTTCGCGCGCGGCCGCAAGTGCTTCACGCATGCGGCTAGCAACGATGTGTTCATCATGAAATTCCGCTTCGTGATGCGCATCAAGTTCGCCGCCAGTAATTCCTGATTTCACCACTACCGCTGCGTCACTTTGTCCACTCGCAACCGTGTGGTAGGCCTCCACCAAGTGGGGGCGGAGAAGTGCAAGAGTTTTTATGCGCGCAGCTGTCAGTTGAGCTGCCAGCGTGACAAATTGATCGTCGAAAACATCCAACAACGAGGTATCAACCTTCACACCGCCACGACGTTTTGCCGCCAGACGTTTGAGCAACGCTGAACGCTGGCGTAATAGTTTATCTAAATCAGCGATTATCGCAGCAATCCTGGGGCTGCGTTGAATGGTGAGCTGATCAAGAAAACGACGACGTTCTCGGGGATCACCTTTTACCAGTGCAAGATCTTCCGGCGCAAAAACCACCACGGTAACCTTGCCGAGAAC